>JBBRIO010000290.1:0-6829 GCA_038220855.1 Bryobacterales bacterium
GCTGTGCGGCTTGGTTTGCGGCCACTTCAAAACTACGCTTGATCCGGACGACTGCCGTTGTTCGGCTGAAGGACCTCAGTCCGCCATTTCAGTGCTCTGAGTTGTGGGTAATTGAAAGGTTGGTCGTTCGCTTACAGTTGAGGATGCCTTCTTCGCCGCCTTTGAACTCTTTTCTGCTCATGCTGAGGAGGGTGGCAATCGCACAGAGATAGGTCGCCGCATCGAGGCCAAAGGCGATGGCCGGGCCGTAGGCATAGGCGATCCAGCCGGCGATGCCAGGTCCCGCGATATGGGCGGCGTTGCCCCGAATCGAATTGAGCGTACTGACAGCCGGGAGTTCCCCGGGCTGAACAAGCTGTGGCGTCATGGCTTCGATGGCGGGCCGGTGGATGGAGTTGAAGCCAGCGAGCAGGGCCGCCGCGGCGAACAGAACCTCCACATGAGGGTGGGGGAGAAGTGCGTTGGCCATGAGCAGACAGAGGACGCACGACATGAGGGTGTCGCAGGCGAGGATGAGTTTGCGGCGGTTGAAGAGGTCGGCCAGGGCTCCACCGAAGAAGGCCACTAGCAACATGGGGATAAATTCGGCGATTCCCAGTAATCCTACCATCACGGTCGATTGCGTGAGCTGGTACATCTGAATGGGCAGGACGACGTAGGTGAGGGCGGAGCCAAAGCCAGAGATCAACTGGCCGAAGAAGAGCAGACGAAAGTCGCCGCCGCGTTTTAAGGGATCGAGGTTGGGAAGGAGATCAGCGAGGTGGGACGGCATGCATGGGAAGGGGACTTAATTGAGTTTCCCATGCTTCAGATTCAGATGAGTTATAGTGCATTGCATGAATCCAAACAAAGCGTTATGGGAAAAAGGTGACTTTACCGCGGTCGCCGCGTTTATGAGGGAGTCCGGGAAGCGGCTGGTAGCGTCGCTCGATGTTACGGTTCCGTTGAAGGTACTTGACCTTGGATGCGGGGACGGCACGACGGCTTTACCGATGGCGAAGTTGGGGGCCGACGTGACGGGCATCGATATTGCTCGGAATCTGGTGGAGGCCGGGAATCGGCGGGCTGAAGCGGCACAGCTCGAGAACCTGAAATTCGTGGAGGGAGATGCCTGCAGTTTGGAGGGAGTGGCGGATGATTCGTTTGATTTGACGGTGACTTTCTTTGGGGCGATGTTCGCGCCGAAGCCATTTGATGTGGCCAAGGAGTTGGTGCGGGTGACAAAGCCCGGAGGGAAGATTGTGATGGGGAACTGGATACCCGGAGATCCTACGTTTGTGTCGCAGGTTCTGAGAATTAGCACGGCGTTTGTGCCGCCGCCGCCAGAAGGATTTGTGAGCCCGATGACTTGGGGAGTCGAGGCGCATATTCGGGATCGGTTTGAGGCGGCGGGCGTCCCCGCGGAGAACGTATCGATGGAGACGGACACCTTCCGGTTTGAATCGGCTGAAAAGAGCCCGGCGGAGTTTATCGATATCTTCCGGCGATTCTATGGCCCGACGATGAACGCGTTTGACGCGGCGGAAAAGAATGGGCGCTTAGCGGAGTTGCATGTACAGTTAGTCGAGTTGGCCGAGGCACAGAATCAGGGCGAAGGAGGCGGGTTTCTGATTCCGGCCACGTTTATGCGGGTTACGGTGGTGCTGTAGGGCTACGTTTTGATCGGGGCCAGGAGCAGGAAGGTCAGGAGGTTGCCGCGATTATGCGTTCCGGCTGCCGGCTTGCCATGAAATATGGCCCGGTCCTGGTTATTCCGGCGTGCGAGCCAACGCGGCATCGGCTTCTTCTGCAGCAGCAGCTAAACGTGGACGTCCTCCTAGCCGATGGCGAGCCCGAAAATACTTCGCGAGCGCGGCTCGGCCGCCGCGTGTTCAAAGAAAGACAGATCCGGCTGAAAAGCCGCAGAAAGACCCATGCCGTTTCCCCACGCGGTGATAACGCCGGTTACTTCGCTCCGACAGCCAGGCGGTGCCGGACCTCGTCGACGAAGTTGAGGATGATTCGCAAACGAGTTTCGGGCGTAGCCGAATCGGCATCCACGATTGCGATCACCTTGCCGCCGGGTGTCACGTCCAATTTTCCGGCGCTAACGTAAAAGTAAGAGAGGCGCCGCGTGGACCACGCCCGTTGCGGTTCGGAAACAAAGGAATCACCTTTCACGGTGTAGGATGCCTCCGCAATAGATTGGGCCTCGGACTGGAACAAGATCCGGCCACCGGCGGCGGGCCACTTGGGATCGTAGCCTACACCGGTCGAGATGTGCCACTTACCCCCCGCCGGTTGGCCGTTCGGAGTCAGGGAAACTACGTAAACCCGGTAACATCCCGACTCGTTTGACATGTAGGTGATCCAGCGACCATCCGGCGAGAACTCAGGACTAGAGAAAATCCCGACATAATAGAGGGGCTCTGGATTTTTGGCGGCAAATCGATATGGCGCGACCATACTCAGATGATCTGCGTGAAAAGTTCGTATCCGCGTACGAAGCGGGGAATATCGGGCTGGAGAAGCTAGCCGCCACGTTTCAGGTGAGCCGTGGGTGGGCCGAGAGGATCTGGAAAGCGAAACGCGAAACGGACAAGACGGAACGGCCCGCGGGTAAGCCCCGCGGGTTTCCCAGCCGCTTGACCCCGGAAATCCGCCTGCGTCTTGCCGCTCAGATTGGGCAAAAACCAGACGCCACCTTGATGGAGTTGCGGGATTGGTTGCAAAAGCAAGAGGCGATTGGCGTGAGTCAACAGCGGCTGTCGGCAGTGATCTTAGAGATGGGAATCCGGGTTCAAAAAAAGCCTGCACGCCAGCGAACAGGATAGTGCGGAAGGGATGCGGTTGCGCGAGCCGGGGAGGGCGGAGACAGCGGGAATAGCCAACGCGACGCTGAGACTGAGGGCAAGCAACCCGACGGCGAACATCCAGGGGACAGCGCGCCGCTGCGGCGAATGCAGGCGTTTCGCCTAAAGTACCGGCGATCCATTCCAGTTCGGCTTTCAAATCCCGCGCGTTTTGCCAGCGGTCATCGAGATCCTTGTTCAAGCACATTTGCAGCGCGCGGTTCAGCGCCGGAGGAGCGATCTCGGCGATCGAGGGCGCCGGCCGCTCCACGATGGCCGCGATTCCACTCGCGGCAGAAGTGCCCTCAAATGCGCGTTTGCCGGTGAGCATTTCGTAGAGCACAATCCCGAACGAGAAGATGTCACTTCGACCATCGATCTCTTGGCCGGTGCCCTGCGATTGCAACTGCTCCGGGGACATGTAATATAGCGTGCCGACAATTTCGTTCTTGCCGGTAAGTGCCATGGTCCGGGTTGCCTCCCTCGGGGGTATCGCGGCCGCGCCGATTTTAGCGAGACCAAAGTCGAGAAGCTTGACCCCAACTTAGGCGAGCAGAATGTGGGCGGGCTTGAGGTCCCGATGGGTGATCCCCTTCTGATGCGCGGCATCGAGCGCATCGCAAATCTGCGCCGCACGCTTCAACACTTGATCGAGCGGCAGCGGTCCTTTCAAAGGAGTGCCCTTGATGTACTCCATGACGAGGTAGTGCGGTCCGACGTTATGCGGGGTGCAGATGTGCCGATGGTTCAGCGACGCGACAGCGCGCGCCTCGCGTTCGAAACGCTCTGAAAACTGATGGCTGGGAACCTTGAGGGCGTCGGTACGGTCGAGTCGCGTGTCGCGCGCCTTGTCCACCTCGCCCATGCCGCCCGCTCCAATCGGGGCCAGGAGTCAAGGGCATGGAGTTATGACAAAAGTGGTCCGCGCGGGAACTGCCTTCCCGCTCTCTTTCTTTCTTCCTGCGCACTTCCCCAAACGACATCGGATCGGCAGACCCCGATGCCGTGAAAATCCATGGCTGCAGGGCGGAATCCTCACGAACATATGGCGGCCTCTGTCCATTTCGGGCTGAACCAGTGCAGGGAGCGTTCGATCTGCCGCCATTTTAGGCGCGGCCCTGAGGATGGTGGTGGGATGGATCCGGGCGGAGGTGTTTCACTTGGCCGGGTGCCAGGCTCCGGCGATGTTGCACCCGGACGATGGGCAGCCGATCCCGATCCGGGTGCGGGACCGGTTGATGGAGGAGTTGTTACGTTGTGGGGGTCTGATCGATTCCAAGCACTCTCCCTGTCCGTTACTAACGATATGACTAACGGCGACGAACTGATTTTCAGCGAGTTGGATGGAGCCGGTGGGACTCGAAGCCGGTGATGCGGCGGATGCCCTCGGCGAAGATGGAGGGCTCGGTGAGTAGGCTGACGACGAGGTACGGGCCGCCTTCGAGGTCGAAAAAGTAGCCGGGCTGGACGAGGACTCGCTCGAGTTCGAGCAGATGCAGGGCCCATTCTTCGTCCGATCGGGTGGCGGGCATGCGGAGGATGGCGCACCAACCGCCGTCGATTCGAAGCGCTGCGGGGACTTGGGGTCGATTGGTCCGGACCCGTTCCAGGATCTGCGTTTGGACGCCGGCCGCGATCAGTTCGGGGAGAGCCCATTGGACGGGGGTGGAGATGGACAGGTACGTATCGGCGATCAGTTCGAGGCGGTGGCGGGCTTCGACCGCGCCGGGGCCGGAGACACGGATCCAGCCGGCTTTCATTTGGGGTAGGCCGGCAGACTTGGAGAGGCCGTCGAGGACGAAAGTGAGGACGCGGCCGTTATCGCCGAGGGTGGAGAGGAGGTTGGGCTCGAGGGCGTAGGACGCGAAGACCTCGTCGGAGATGATGGGGAGACCGCAGGCGGTGAGTTGGTCGAGTTCGGCGGGAGAGACGAAGGATCCGGTGGGGTTGTTGGGGTGGACGACGAGGATGGCCTTCGTGCGGGGGGTGATTTCGGCTCTCAGGGCCTCGTAGTCGATGAACCAGCCTTCGGCATAGCGTAAGGGGTATTGCTTCACGCGGACGCCTTCCAGGCCGGCCAGAAGCTCAAATAGCGGGTACGAAGGGCGGGGGGCAAGCACTTCGTCGCCGGGGTCGCACAGGAGCTTAAAGAGCCAGGAGTAGCTTTCGCTGGTGGAAGCGGTCATGAAGTCGGCGCGGGTGGCCTCCAGGGCGAGGGGGAGGCCGGCGGCTTCGGGCGAGTAAGTAAGTATCTCCGAGTGCTGGAACGCCGAGAGAATGCGGCCGGCGTCATAGTGCAGGCCGACCTTAGTGGGGTTCGATTCGGTGAGGTCGAGGTAATGGCCGCGGAGTTCGTCGGCGCGGCGCGAGAGCGCGTTGGGGGGGGTGTTCCAGGGTAGCCGGGCGGAGAACATGCTTGTTATGATCGCACTATGCGTCTGCTCCTCCTTAGCTTGTTTGGTGTTGCGTTGGGGGCGCAACCGGTGACTAATGCGATGACCCATAGCCCGGGTTCTGGGCCGGCGAAGGGGCATTTGATCGCCATCGGGGGCGGAGCGGTCGGCCAGCCGATCCTGGACCGATTTACGGCGCTGGCGGGAGGCTTGGATGCTCCGATTGTCGTGATTCCGACGGCGGGGGAGGGCGTGCCTTCGCTCGAACGCCACCCTCTGAAGCGGCATGGGTTTACCCACTTGGTCCACCTGCATACAAACGACCGGAAGGTTGCCGATGCGGAGGAGTTTGTGGCCGCGTTGAAGAAGGCGAAAGGGGTTTGGATCGATGGGGGACGGCAGTGGCGATTAGTGGATAGCTATCTGGGAACGAAGACGCAGAAGGAGTTGGAGAACTTACTCGATAGGGGTGGCGTGATCGCGGGTACCAGCGCCGGGGCTACCATCCAGGGAAGTTACTTAGTGCGGGGGGCGCGAGAGGGAAACACGATCATGATGGCCAAGGGGTACGAAGAGGGTTTCGGGTTTCTCCGGAACGTGGCGATTGATCAGCATTTGATTGCGCGGCACCGGGAGAATGATTTGGTGCCGGTGATTTCGCTGAAGCCGGAGTTGCTTGGGATTGGGTTGGACGAGGCGACGGCGATCGTCGTGACAGGGAATTCGTTCTCGGTGGTGGGGGCGAGCAAAGTAGCGATTTACGACACAAATTATGGGGTGGGGGCCGATGGGAGGTCGTACTATTGGCTGGAAGCCGGCGATTGTTTCGACATTACGGCAAGAAAGAAGCAATCGTGCGCGCCGCCAGCGGGGTCCCGTCCACTAGCTCAGTAAAAAAATCGCGAAGCCGGGCGGATTGGTCGTCATAGTGGCGGGGAAAAGGGATAGCCGTATGATTCGGCCGGCCTAACATTTCGGCCATAATGTTATACCCGGCACCGCTGTAGACTTGGGTGGCTCGATGGAGGATATTACAAGCGGGGTAATAGTTGAGGTTGATGACGGCACGGGGTTCGGGGGCCAAGCTCGTTAGTTGGGTGACTTCGGCAGCGGGGCCGCTGTGGACGACTAAGTGGAGGCCGTCGCGGTCGAGTTCGGGTGGGATCGGCGTGGGGATTCGGCCAGGGGGGAGGCGGATCGGGCCGGGCAGCCGGATCGCGGGGCCGAGGAGAGCTTCGTGGCTGGGGGCAAGCGGTTCGGCCTGGATGACGGCGTCGAAGCCCACGACGGGGAGGGGCTGTTGCAGCCGGCGGGCCAGGTGGACCATGGCGGGGGCTTGGGGTCGCTCTCCGCGGAGGCAATTGGCAACCAGTGGTGCAATCACACAGGCGGTGACCGCCTATCAACAAGCGCTTGACCTGGACCCGACGCTGACAATTACGCCTACCGTCGAAGCCAACCGGCGCTATGCACCAACCGTTATCGGATTAGCAACCCAACTGGCGGCCAGTGGTGCAATCACACAGGCGGTGACCGCGTATCAACGGGCGCTAGACTTAGACCCGACGCTAGCGATTACACCCACCGTCGAAGCCAACCGGCGCT
>JBBRIO010000291.1:0-6807 GCA_038220855.1 Bryobacterales bacterium
GCCTCCAACTCACCCACTTCGACGAACCCCAGCCCACCTCGGAAGCCCCACCCGCCCGCGCCGCCAAGTACCGGCGAGCCCCCAACTTCCTGGTCATGGAGTGGATCAAACCCCTCCCCAAAGGTCATCCGCCACCCCCTAGTTAGTGCTGAGTTGCGAAGTCGGTTCGGCGCAAGTCGGCACCGGCACCGAACCGCGCGCGTCAGCGAGCGGACCCTAATCCAGTCCAACCGCCGCCACCTTAAAAAATTAGCATGGCCAAGAAGACAAATCCCCCACCCCTTCTCTCCCGCCGGGAACGCCAAATCCTCGACGTCCTCTTCCGCCGTAAACAAGCCACCGCGCAGGAAATCCAAGCCGGCATCCCCGATGCCCCCGGCAACTCCGCCATCCGGGCCCTCCTGCGCATCCTCGTCGACAAAGGCCACGTTCGTCACCGCGAAGACGGCCCCCGCTACATCTACCTCCCGGTCCAAGGCGCTGAGGTCGCCCGCCGCGGCGCCCTGCGTCACGTGCTCGATACGTTCTTTGACGGCTCCGCCGCCGGTGCCATGGCCGCCCTCCTCGGCGAAGATGGCGGCAAACTCACCCCCGCCGAACTCGAGCGCCTGGAAGCAATTCTGGCCCAAGCCCGCACCAAATCCCAAAACGGAGGTGCCTAATGCTCGAACTTAGCGTCGTCCTCGGCATGACTCTTTTGACCCTCTGCGCCGCCGCCGTCGTACGCCTCTTCAGTCGCCGCTGGTCCGCGGCGGAGCGGCACAGTGTCTGGAGCGTCACGCTCCTACTCGTCCTTCTCTTGCCCCTCCTCCTGCGCCTCGAACCGCCCGCCGTCGTCTTCCGCGGTTCCACGCAGTAAGTCCAGCGCTTCGTCCTCTGGGTCGGTTCGACCGAAGCGCCCCAGTCGTCCCTGCCTTGGCCCTCGGCGAAGCTTCTCTCCGCCCTCTGGCTCACCGGCGCCATCGGAGTCGCGGGTTGGTGGTTACTCGGCTTCGTCCGCGTCGTCGGAATGGTGGCGGCGTCCAAGGAGCATTCCACTCATGCCGGCGTCCCCGTCCGCACCTGCGCCGGCCTCCGCATGCCCGCCGTCGCCGCCGGCCCGGTGATTCTGCTGCCAGAAGCCAGCGCGGCCTGGCCTCCGTTTCGATTGCAAATGGTCTTAGCCCACGAAATCGCGCATGTGCGCCGGCGTGACTTCTGGTGGCGGCCCGCGGGAACGCTAGCTTGTTGCTTGTTCTGGTTCCATCCGCTGGCTTGGTGGGCCGCGGCCCAACAAAGAAAGGAGAGCGAAATGGCTTGTGACGATCTGGTCTTGAGAACCTACCCCTCGGCCGCTTATGCCGAAGAATTAGTCGGAGTAGCCCGCGAGGCTTCTGGCTACAACACCCCTGTTGCCGTCATGGCGATGGCCAAACCCCGCGAGCTCGAAAAGCGTCTCGTCGCCGTCCTGGACTCCGGGCGTCGGCGCGCCAACGTCTCCCCCCTCCGCCTCGCCCTCACCTGTCTGGTCGCTCTCCTGGCCGTCTCCCCGCTCCTCGCCTGGCAGGATTCCAGCGTCCAAATGAAGGGGTCGGTGAAGGACATGGTCGGCGCCATCCCTGGTGCCAAATTGTTACTCCGCGGCGCCTCCGAATACACTTTCGAAACCGGATCCGACGGCTCTTACACCGTCACCGGTCTCCCCGAAGGCCAATATTCGATCGAGGTCCTGAAGCCCGGCTACGCCCGCCTCGCGATCGGCCAGCGGAAAGTAGAAGCCGGCAAAACCGCGCGGGCGGATTTCCACCTCCAACTCGGCGGCATTCGAGAGACGGTGAACGTAGCTGGTGACTTCGCCGCCGCCGACTCCAACGCTTTGGCCGCCCCCCAGCGCATTCGCATCTCCGGCAACGTCCAGAGGCCGCCAAGTTGGTCCACAAAGTCGTTCCGTCCTATCCGAAGGAGGCCAAGACGGCCGGAATCCAAGGCACCGTCCGGCTCGAGGCGATATCGGGCAAGGAAGGCGACGTCGTACGCCTGACGCTAATTATGTTCCCTTCGGCCGAATTAGCCCGCTCCGCCATGGAAGCCGTCGCCCAGTGGAAGTATCAGCCGACCCTCCTCAACGGAGATCCCGTCGAGATTCAAACGGTGGTCGACGTCAACTATACCTTGACGAAGTAATTGGATTAATCCACGAAAGGGCGGGGAAGCGGCGAAAGCCCGCATCTGTCGAAGCAAGGGTCGCCCCATGCTCCCTGGCGAGTGCCGCCAAAGCCGCATCGGTCGTCTGAGCGCCCTGAACCTGGGCGCTCAGCATCTCCTCCAACAAGTACTGCGCGTGATGGCGTCCGGGATTCACCATCGCCACATGCGGATGGTTCCGCAGCTTTCCCAAAACAGACATCGCTTGTTCCGGCGCAAGCGGCTGTGCATTGATCTTGGGGTTAGTGATGATGCGTACGAAGGCCCAGGCCGAAAGCCAAGGCAGACCAACCGCCTCTTGCCCTGACAGCAGGTTTTCCAGCCATACCCGGATCACCGCGTGGTGAGGCGACCGGTCGTCGTAGGCATAGAGCAGAATGTTGGCATCTAATAAAATCAACGCGCATTCTCGTCTTCGGCGATCGCGAGCAAGCCGGAAACGCTATCGTAGGTCAAGCCTTGGCGAAGTCCAACCGAAAACGGTTCGACGCGAAACGTCGCCGGTTGCTGTCGCCGTTGTTCCGCCGCCAAAAGCCCCTCCCGGACCGCCCCGTTGAGCGCCTCCCGAAACGAAATCTCCAGCAATCGCGACTCTTGATGAAGCCGCTCGACGACATCGTTGTCCAGCACAATTGTTGTACGCACAGACATGTCACGATGGTAGCATCAATGATGCGGGTGCCGTGACTGTCGGCCAATCGCGGTCATTGAGGTCCGGTTGTGCGTACCGAAGATCGTCTCCGCTATCAACGCGCAAGGGGCCAGACAGATCCAGATAGAGAGCAAAAGGGGCGGGGCGAGCAGAAATATCATTAAGCGCATTTACGTGTTCCTCTGGACGGTCACTACTCTGATGTCATCGTTCCGGCCTCAAGCGTTGCCCCACGCCGGCCAGGAGAGATGGGCTGAGATAGTATCAGAGAGGAAACCGTATACGGAGGAATCGAATGGCCACTAAAGCGCTGATGACCGCCGAAGAATTCGGGCAGTTGAATACTGCGGATACCGAGGACTACGAGTTGGTTGATGGAGAATTGAGCCCCTTGTCGAGCGGAACTCCACTTCATAATTTGACCCGGGATAACTTCGTGTTCCATTTTCGGATCTATTTTCGCCAGCATCCCATCGGAGGAGCTACTGGCGAAACGGATTTCCGACTGGACAGAGGCAATGTCCGCCGGCCAGGGCTCTCGATCTTTCTTGGCGAAAAGTGGAACCAGCTTGACCTGAACCAGACCCCCGTTCCCTTTGCTCCGGACATCGCCGTCGAAGTGCTCTCGCCTTCCGAGCATAGTCTCCAAGTGACGAGAAAGGTTCGGGAATACCTGAGCGCCGGGAGCCAGGAAGTATGGCTGCTCGACCAGGCGAATGGGGAACTGCAAGTGCGCGGCAAATCCGGCATCCGGCTTGTCGAGGCCGGAGACGTCCTGGATTCGCCCCTACTGCCTGGCTTTTCCGTTGCGGTAACGGAGCTTTTGGCTGGCCGGTAGGATGGGACCCTTCATGAAGCGGTTCTCCGAACGGTAACCACCGTGATGTCGTCGTTCTGCCCCCACGCCCGCGCCGCCGCGGCGATCTCGACCGCCGGCTTCCCGCTGATCTCCCGCGTGCGCTCGAAGCCGAACAACTCTCTTTGGGAGTTCTCGGCCTCCACTACGCCGTCCGAAAGAAACGTGATCGACGAGCCCCGGGTAAGCGTGAACGTGGACTCCGCGTAGACAACGTCCGGCACCAAGCCCAGCGGCAGCCCGGTGTCCACTTCGCATTCGACCTCTGCCACCGGGCCCAGCGAGATCGTGAGCCGGGAGAGATCGAACCCTGCCGGCACCTCGCCAGCCGGCAACTCGAATGTCCGGCGGACCCAATATACTCCGTCTTGAGGCATGCTTTCCCAAGGCATGCGCACGAGTTTCCAGCTTTGGTCGTCGAAATCGGGCTGAGCGTAGGCCGGCTGGTCGTCGGTGCTAATGCGCCACTCGCCGCTCAGGTCGATCGGCTGGGCCCAGGCCGCCGTCGCCAGAAAGAGCAATAGAACGATCGTGTGCTTCATGCCATCCTCCGCACCGTAACCACCCTGATGTCGTCGTTCTGCCCCCAGCCCTTCGCCGCCGTCGAGATCTCGCGGGTGCGTTCGAAACCGAAAATGTCGCGCTGGGCATTCTCCGCCTCAACGACACCGTCAAAAACAAAAGTGAACCGCTCGCCCCGCACCTGGGACTCTCCGTAATCCGCGCCAGCCACCACGCCCAAGGGAAGGCCAGTTTCCACGGCCAATTCGCGACCCTCGCCGTAGGGCGAAAGATGGCCGCCATTGGCGATCGTCACCGCTCCGTCCGGGTCAAACCGGGCGCAACAAAAGGGGACAAAGCCGCCACCCGTGCGCCCCAGCAAGGAACGGTTCCGGTGGGCGAGCACCTCGCCGGGGTGTGTTTCCCGCATCATCCATTCCTCCGAACTGTGATGTCATCGCGCAGGCCCCCGGCCCGGGCGGCATGCGCTGGGCATCGCCTATACTGAGGGTCATGGCGTTCGTAATTGATGAGGCCCATCTGCCCGCGATCTTGACCGTCGGTCCGATGACTGACGAAGCCTTCGCTCAACTGTGTGCCGAGCATGCCGACCTCAATCTCGAAATGTCCGCCCACGGGGAACTGATCATCATGCCGCAGACCTTCACGTGGACTGGAGCGCGGAATAATGAAATCAGCCGCCAACTGGCTAACTGGGCTCGCCAGGACAAACGCGGCGTGGCCTTCGACTCGTCCACGGGATGGCTGCTGCCCAACACCGCCCGGCGCTCGCCAGATGCGGCCTGGATTTTCAAACACCGCATCAAGGACCTGGACCCCGCGGCCTTTAGCCGTTACTGGCCGGTGTGCCCCAACTTCGTGATCGAACTGCGTTCGCAAACGGACCGGATTCGCGTGCTGCGTGACAAGATGGAGGAGTGGCTCGCCAACGGCGCTCAACTGGCTTGGCTGATTGACGCCGAGGCGAAGACGGTGGAAATCTACCGGCCTGGCTATGAAGCCGAGACGCGAACCAGTGCTTCTTCTGTTGCGGGTGAGGGACCCGTGGAGGGATTCGTGTTGGACTTGGTCCCGGTGTGGGATCCTCTCGCTGACTAAGCTCATGCGCTCCTCCGCACGGTAACCACCGTAATGTCGTCGTTCTGCCCCCACCCCTTCGCCGCCGCCGCGATCTCCGCCGCCGACTTCCCACTGATCTCCCGCGTCCGATCAAAGCCGAACAACTCGCCCTTCGGATTGGCCGCCTCGACGATGCCATCCGTTAACAGGGTGATCGTCTCGCCCGCCGCCACCCACGCCAACGTCTCCGCATACGCAAGCCCCAGCGCCACCCCCAACGGCAACCCGGGCTCCGTTGCGATCTCTTCCCCATTGCGATACGGATTCAAATGCCCGGCATTGGCGATGGTCAATTCCCCGTCGATCCCGCACCGGCAGACGATCGCCGTCACAAAGCCGCCGGAGCCTACACCCACCACGCCATTCATCACCCCCAGCAGCGCCGCCGGTTGCAGATCCGCATGCGACCGGATCACCCCGGCCATCATCGATACCACCAGCGCCGCCTTCAAACCCTTGCCACTGACGTCGCCCACCACCACCAGCAGCGCCCCATCGCTGGCCGTCAGCACCTGGTAAAAGTCGCCGCCCACTTCCTGTGCCGGTTCATACACGGATTCGACCGCGAAGCCGGGCTGCACGGCCGTCGCGCCGGTAATCAGCAATTGCTGCACCCCGCGCGCGGCTTCCAGTTCGCTCGCCAAGCGTTGACCCTCCCGCCGGTCCGCGCCCAGATTTTTGATCAGCAGGGTCGTCAGAATCGCCGCGAACGCGACGGTCATCGACGATTGCGAACTCCAGAAATATCCCGCCGCATTCACGAAGACGGGAAACAGTCCGAGCCCTCCGGAGTTCATCCGGGCCAAAGCCAGCAGCACCAGCGTTCCCGCCATCAAGTGAGGAATGGGCCTTTGCCGCAGTCCGCCGTTTCGCCACCAGCCCCACGCCACCAGCAGGATCGCCGTCGCAACCATCCCCCGCGCACCGAGCCGGTACTGCTGTCCCCCAAGGGTGACGGCCAACGCGATCGCGGGTCCCCAAATCAAAGCCCGCCACCATCCTGGGCGCAACCCCACAGACGCCAGGACGAGTTCAATCAAACTTGCTTCGCCAATCAACGCTTGCCATGGGCCGGGGAAATGAGGGACCGCGTCCTCGGCCAGGAACTGGAAGTTGCGCCAATCGAACCCCGCGCGGAACGCTACCAGCAACCCAAGCCAAAGCGGCTCCGTTCCGCCCCGATTGGTCAGCCAAAGCAGCCCCAGCAAAACAACGAAGCAGAAGAGCAATACGGAGAGCACCATCGCCGGCGTGTAGAGCATACGCTGCTGGCCCAACACGTCAAAGTCACGCTGGCCTCTCGCGGAACGCGTATCCGTCAAAAGATAGGAACCACCCCTGAAAATCGTCAGGGTCTGGGTGCTGAAGCTGTAATCGCGTGCCCGAACGGCCACCGTCAGCTGGGAGCGGCCGGCGACGGCAGCGGCGGGAATCAGGTGCGTGCGCGACCGCGCCGGGTGTACGGTCGTATCAT
>JBBRIO010000292.1:0-6803 GCA_038220855.1 Bryobacterales bacterium
CGCGCGGATGCTCTTTGCGAAGCCACCGCCGGAGCGTGTCCGTTGGGCGCGAGGTTCCCCAATTAGGATATAGGATGGTTCCTCACCCCATGAGCGAGATTCGACTCTTAGGCTTAAACGATATTCCCGCTGCCATGCGCCTGGTTGAGGCCGCCGATTGGAACCAGACCCCCGCCGATTGGGAGCGAATCATCAACCTCGCGCCCGAATCCTGTTGGGGAGTTTTCGAGGGCTCCCACCTCGTCGCCACCACCACCGCCGTCCGCCATTCCAACGGGGTCGTCTGGATCGGCATGGTCCTCACCGCGCCCCACTTTCGCGGACGCGGCTTCGCTACCCAACTTCTCGAAGAAGCCCTGCAACTCACCGCCAAATCTTTCCGCCTCGATGCAACCGTCATGGGCGCGCCTCTATACCGAAAACTAGGCTTCATCGACGAACAGCCTATTGAACGCTGGGAGCGCCCTCGCGCCGCCGCTGTTTACGATGCCCGTTTGCTCGCGGCACTGACCGGCGACTGCCAGTCCATCGGCCGTCCCGGCCGCAAAGCATGGTACTTCGGCCCGTGGGTCGGCCCGGGTGTGGAAACAGCACTCCAATTTACGATCGCCCGCCGAGGCGGCGAGGCCATCTATTGGGACCTTTTTCCCGCCGATCGCGAGGCGGTCACCCTCGCCCATCGCTACGGCTTTCGTTGCGTCCGTGAGCTCACCCGCATGCGGCGCGGCGCGGCGGTTCCCGACGTCCCGGCCAGCGCCATCTGCGGCTTCGAATTCGGATGACCCTAAGGTCCCGCGACATGATAGGCTTTGCTGATGCCCCAAGAATCCAGTCGTCGCGCGCTGCTGCAGGCCGCCGGCGTAGCCTACACAACGAACCTGTTTACCGGACAATCGCGAGGAGCCAACGACAAAATCAACGCGGCTTTCATCGGCATGGGACGCATGGGTCGAGGCAATCTCGGCATTGCGCTCAAGCAGGACAATCTTCACGTCAGCGCCGTCTGTGACGTCTACCAGCCGAACCTGGAACTAGCTGGCGCTATGACGAACAAACAGCCCGGCGGCGCCGCCCGGATGATTAAGGATTTTCGCGAAGTCATTGCCGACAAAAGCGTCGACGTCGTCTGTATCGCTACCCCCGATCACTGGCACCCGTACATGACCATCGAAGCGTGTAAGGCGGGCAAGGATGTCTATGTCGAAAAGCCCACCAGCGTCACGATTGAAGAAGGGCAGAAAATGATTCTGGCGGCCCGCAAGTACAAGCGAGTCGTCCAGGGCGGTACGATGCAACGCAGCGGCGATCATTTCATCGCGGCCTGCAATATCGTCAAAAGCGGCGACCTCGGCGACGTCACGGTCGTCAAAACCTGGAACTACGGCAACGCCAAGCCGGAAGGGATCGGCAACCCACCCGATGGCGCGCCGCCCTCTGACCTCGACTGGGATATGTGGCTCGGCCCGGCTCCGAAGCGGCCCTTCAACGCCAACCGGTTCGGCGTCGACCCGAAAAATTTCTCGCATTTCCGCTGGTTCTGGGACTACGCCGGTGGCATGATGACCGACTGGGGCGTCCACGTCCTCGACATCGCTCGCATGGGCATGGGCGAGCCGATGCCGAAGTCCGTCGTCGCCCTGGGTGACAAATTCCAGATCAAGGACAACCGCGAGACCCCCGACACCCTCACCGCCGTCTACGAGTTTCCCGGCTTTCTCGCCCAATACGAAAATCGTATGTTCAACGGCAACTCGATGTTCAAGCAGAGCTACGGCACCATGTTTCACGGAACCAAGGCCACCCTGTTCGTTGACCGTTCCCTCTACCGCATTCATCCCGAGGGCCCCGGCGAAGTGATCGAAGTCAAGAGCGCGAACAACTCCGGCATGGCGCATTGGGCTAACTTCCTGCAGTGCGTGAAGACACGAGAAAGGCCGAACTCCGATATTGAGATCTGCCACAAGTCGACCGCCACCTGCCTGCTTGCCAACATCGCGTTGCGCTCGAAGGTAAAGGTAGATTGGGATGACGCCAAACAGACCGTCTTGCAGCCCGAAGCGAAAAAGTTCTTAAAGCGCGAGGAGCGCGGACCCTGGAAATTGGTAGTTTGAAAATGACGCGCCGTTGGTTCGTCCCCACTCTCGCCAGCCCCCTTTTTGCCCAAAGCGGTCGCGATGTATTCCTGCTGACCGGCCAGTCGAACATGGCTGGTCGAGGCGTCGTCGAAGCGCAGGACAAACTGCCCTTACCCGGAGTCTCGGTCTTCACCAAGGAGAAGACGTGGGCTCCGGCCGTTGACTCGTTGCACTTTGACAAGCCGGCCATCATCGGCGTCGGTCTCGGCCGTTCGTTTGCCTCGACCGTTCAAAAGAAGGATGGCCTTAAAGAAATCGGGCTGGTCCCGGCAGCCTTCGGGGGGTCTAGTCTGCAGGAATGGTCGCCGGGGAGTTCACATTTTACAAATGCGGTGGAACGAACCCAAGCCGCGGGCGGTCGGCTCCGCGGTATTTTGTGGCATCAAGGCGAAGCCGATGCGAGCGCGGGCCTCGACAGTACCTACGCCGAACGCTGGCTGGTCGTGATGAAAGCCTTGCGAAAGGAGGTGGGCGACGTGCCGATAGTCGTAGGGGAACTGGGACAGTTCAAGCCGAACTACCACGCCGTCAGCGAGCAGTTAGCCTCGCTCGTTGTGAGGCTGCCGCGGGTCGCTTTCGTCAGTTCCGGCGGTTTGAAGGCGAAAGAGGACGGAATTCACTTCGATTCCGCCTCATTGCGGGAGTTTGGGCGCCGTTATGCCCACGCGTGGCTAATGCTTCGATGAAATTGGTGCTAGCCTGAAATTAAGGTGGATCAGGTAGCCATACGCACGGAAGGGTTAACGAAGACGTACCAGTCCGGTGCGAATGAGCTGACCGTGTTTGCCGATCTCAATTTTTCGGTGGCTCAGGGGGAGCGGGTAGCGCTTACCGGAGC
This sequence comes from Bryobacterales bacterium, assembly GCA_038220855.1. GTDB lineage: Bacteria > Acidobacteriota > Terriglobia > Bryobacterales > Bryobacteraceae. The sequence continues at coordinate 2,974 of JBBRIO010000292.1, forward strand.
CAGCGGTGCAGGAAAATCGTCTCTGCTGCACTGTCTGGGTGGTCTGGACCGCCCGTCGAAGGGCAAGATCTTTTGCGGCGACCGCGATCTCCAAACGCTGACCGAAAAAGAGCTGGCCGAGTTCCGAAATCGGGAAGTTGGTTTTGTTTGGCAGATTCACTACCTACTGCCGGAATTTTCTGCCGAAGAGAATGTAATGATGCCGTTACTCATTCGTGGGGTCCCGCATGCTCAAGCCTCGCGCGAGGCGTTGGAACGGTTGGACGAAGTTGGTTTGCGTGCTCGTGCGCATCATCGGGCCGGCGAATTGTCTGGCGGCGAGCAGCAGCGAGTAGTGTTGGCGCGGGCTTTGGTCGGTCGGCCGAAGTACCTGCTGGCCGATGAGCCAACTGGAAATCTGGACGAACGGACCGGTGAAAAGATCGGAGCTCTACTCCGCGATTTGCACCGGACCCATGGGTTGACCTCGGTCTACGTCACCCACAACCCGAATTTTGCCCGGTCTTGCGACCGGGTGTTGTGTCTGCAGAATGGAGAACTAGCAAATGTTTGAACGATACACAGAGAAAGCGCGCCGGGTGATCTTCTTCGCCCGCTACGAAGCCTCGCAGTTCGGAAGTCCCTACATCGAGACTGAGCATTTGCTGCTGGGATTGCTTCGCGAAGACAAGGCGCTGGCGAATCGTTTTCTGCGTTCGCATGCCGCCATCGAATCGATCCGCAAACAAATTGAAGCGCACACCACCATCCGCGAAAAGGTCTCCACCTCCGTCGACCTGCCGCTGAGCCACGAGTGCAAGCGCGTGCTCGCCTATGGCGCTGAAGAAGCCGAACGGTTGAGCCACAAACACATCGGCACCGAGCACCTGATGCTCGGTTTGCTGCGCGAAGAAAAATGCTTTGCGGCCGAGATCCTGCACGAACGCGGCCTTCGCCTCAGCCAGGTCCGCGAGGAGATTGCCCGGTCCAGTTCCGAGAAAATCACCTCCAGCCGGCCCAAAGAAAGCTCCCTGCTCAGCGAGTTCAGCCGCGATCTAACCCAGTCCGCCATTGATACGCAATTGGATCCGCTGATTGGCCGCGACTTTGAGGTCGAGCGGGTTGTCCAAATCCTTTGCCGGCGCACGAAGAACAATCCGGTTCTGATCGGAGAGCCCGGAGTCGGCAAGACAGCCATCGTGGAAGGACTCGCCCAACGCATCGCCGATGGAGACGTCCCGTCCTTCCTGGCTGATAAACGGATCCTCGCCCTGGATCTTTCGCTGATTGTCGCTGGGACCAAGTATCGCGGCCAGTTCGAAGAGCGACTGAAGACGATCATGAAAGAGTTGATGGAAAATCAAAATGCCATCATCTTCATCGACGAGTTGCACACGCTGGTCGGTGCCGGTTCGGCCGAGGGCTCCTTGGACGCGGCCAATATCTTGAAGCCCGCGCTCAGCCGGGGCGAAATCCAGTGCATCGGTGCCACCACCCCGGCCGAATATCGCAAATCGATTGAAAAAGATCGGTCGCTTGAACGCCGTTTCCAGGCCGTCAAGGTCCCCCCACCCAACGAAAGCGATGCGATCAAAATCATGTACGGCATCAAGGAACGCTACGAAAAGTTCCACGCCGTCGCCTATACCGACGAGGCAATCGAGGCCTCCGTCTATGCTTCCAGCCGCTTCATTCCCGATCGTTTTCTGCCCGACAAGGCCATCGATCTGATTGATGAAGCCGGTGCGCGGGTCAAGCTCAAGCAGACCACGCTGCCCGCCGAGGTCTCCGAAATCCAAAAGCGGATCAAGTTCATCGTCCATCGGATGGAGAACGCCATCGCCAATCACGAGTTCGAAAAGGCTCGTTTCTACTCCGACGAAGAACGCAAGGAACGCGAAAACCTGCGCCAACTCCGCGAGAAGTACAACCTGGACGATGCCTCCACCGGCACCGTAACCAAGGACGACATCGAAGACGTGGTCGCCCGCTGGACCGGTGTCCCGATGACTTCGATTAAAGAAGAAGAGATCCAGAAGCTGCTTCGGATTGAAGAAGAGCTTCACAAGCGCGTGGTCAGTCAGGAGAAAGCGATCAACGCTCTCGCCCGGGCGATCCGCCGCTCCCGCGCCGGCTTAAAATCGCCCAAGCGCCCGGCCGGTTCGTTCCTATTCCTCGGCCCCACCGGTGTTGGCAAAACTGAGGTGGCCCGCGCCCTCGCCGACTTCCTCTTCGGCAGTGAAAAAAGCTTGATTCGCTTCGACATGTCCGAGTACATGGAGAAGCATTCGGTGTCGAAATTGATCGGGTCGCCTCCCGGATATGTCGGCTACGAAGAGGGCGGCCAGCTTACCGAGCGGGTGAAGCGCCAGCCCTATTCCATCATTCTCCTCGACGAAATCGAAAAAGCGCATCCCGACATCTATAACATTCTGTTACAGGTTTTTGAAGATGGCCAGTTGACCGACGGGCTCGGCAACGTGGTCGACTTTAAGAATACGATCATCATTATGACGTCGAATCTCGGTGCCCGCTTCCTCGATAAAAAATCCCAGTTAGGCTTCAGTTCCCCTGGCCAGGGCGTGCCCGCCAAGATCGAGGAGCAGGTGATGAGCGAAGTCAAACGGGCCTTCAACCCCGAATTCCTCAACCGGCTCGACGAGGTGATTCTGTTCATGTCATTGAGCGAGGATGACCTGCTCCAAATCATCACCCTCCTCGTCGCTCAGATCAATGTGAACCTGGCGACCAAGCAGATCAAGATCAATCTGCGAGAAGACGCTGCGAAATACATCCTGGAAAAAACGTGCGGAGACCGCAGCTACGGCGCGCGGCCCCTTCGCCGGGCGCTCCAGAAGTACATTGAGGATCCCCTTTCGGAAGCCCTCATCCAGGGCTCTCTCCCGCGGCCTTCTGAATTCGAAATTTCACTCAGCGATGCTGGCATCATGTGCCGGCAGATCGGCGGGCAAGGGATGGAAGAAGAAGCAACTGTTGGTGCCGGCCCCGGCGCTGAGGCACCGCTCACCACCCTCTCCGCCTTCTAAACTAATCCCGGAAGAGAGGCGACCGACCTTGCCTCTCTTCTTCCTACCTAACAGGCTCTCACCGTAAACAGCGGCCAACGCTCTCCCTGCGGCGTAGTGTACGGCTCGCCCGCCTCCTCGAATTCAATCCCCGACCCGGCCACCAAATCCTTCACCACCCGCGACACCAGAATTTGGCGTGCCTGTGCGTGAGCCCAAAGACATCCAGCGACTTCCACCGTAAACCCGGAGGCAAATCCCTGGACGCTCAAATCACAGTCCCCCGTATGCAGCGCCGCACGAAGCGGCAAATCCGCCCGCGAAGTGAACTCTCGCATCGCATAAGCACATCGGATCGCCCGCGCCGGACCGTCAAAAGTCGCCATACCGCCATCGGCCCAGCGTCCGCGATACCACTCCACTTCCCGACGAATCTGAGTGTCAATCCGCGCCTCCATCGACCCTGGTCAAGCAAAACGCAGCACCGTAGCTAACGACAACTCTAGGTATCGAGGTTTCTGTAGGGTCCGCAAGAAATGCTCAATCGGCCCGAACAAAGCATCCTGGTCGCCTACAAAAGGCAGGTGGTCGGCTCCCGGCAATTCAACGTATTGGGACTTCGGAATCAACGAAGCGACGAAGCGGCCTTCCTCCACCAGCAGACACCGATCCTGCGCTCGATGTAGCACCAAAGTCGGCACCCGAATCGACGGCAAGACGCCCCGCACGTCGATCTCCGCGTTCATCCGCGTCAAAGCGGCTGCCCCGCCTGGGCTCACCCCCATCCGCAGGCGCTGCCTAAACAGGACATCTTAAGAATCGACT
>JBBRIO010000293.1:0-6785 GCA_038220855.1 Bryobacterales bacterium
TTAAAGCAAGGTTTTGGCCCATAACCGCGAGCCCAACCAAGCCGATGTCAGATAACTTTTGCGACATAAGAATCTCTTAGTCTATGGTATAACGCCGCCTGCTCTTCGCCGATACGGTCCCAACCGTAGTGATCCTCCGCCGTCCGCCTCGCTGCCATTTCCATCGTTTTGCGCCGCTCGGTGTTCTTGAGCAACTCCTCAATTGCCGCTGCCATCTCCGCTCCCGTCCGCCGTACGACCACGTCCACCCCATCCGTTAAGTCCAGTCCGTTGATCCCCGCCGGTGTCGCGACGACGACCTTCCGCATCGCCATCGCTTCCATCACCTTGATGTTGGTCCCCGCCGATGCTACCAGCGGAGCCAAAACTACTGCTGCCCGCGCATATGCCCCGCGGACGTCCGAAACGAAGCCATCGAGTTCGATCCCGGGCCCTTCGAGCGTCCGCCCGGCCATGAACCGTTCGTGGTTCTTTCCGGCGATCACGTGCAGCGTCACGTCACGCAGCAGTGGCCATACCTCCTTCAGGAAAAACTCGAGCGCCAACAAATTGGGCAAGTGGGCAAAGGAACCGATGAACAAAAGCCGTCGTGCCTCGGGCTCCGCCTTGATGGGCTGGAAGCGGTCCAGGTCCACCCCGTTCCGAATCACGACCGCCGATTTCCGCCCCACCCGTTCCCGGTCCTTTTCACTCATCACCGCGATCGAGTCGATCTCACCCCACGCCCGTTCTTCGAAACGAACCCACTTCCCGTATTGCCGCCGGGTCTCCCAATCCTCCCCGTGCTCCAGCAGTTGCTCGTACAGGTCCACGGTAATGTCGTGCTCGACGAGAATGGTCCGCGCCGGGGCGCAGTCTTTCGAGTACAGCGCCATTTGGGTAAACTCAAGCTGGACAATCTTTGGTGACCATTTCCTGATACTCCACTTTAAGCTGGCGCGGAAGTCTTCCCGGTCAAAATCTTCCACCACGTCCGGGCGCTCGGCGCTGGTCCGCAGATGAGACCCCTTCCTTTTCACGAGTACTATCTCGGTGCAAATTTCGAGTAACTCGGCAGGAGGAGTGGCCAATTCTTCGACGAACGCGAGCAAAATTTGCCGATTCTTTTTCGCCCCTTCCCTCATCAGGTTGAACATCCGCACCGCTCCGCCGTGCGACAGCGGAAACGGAAGGTACGGCGTCGCGATGACCACCACTGGCTTCGATTCGCAATCTACCCGACCTGGAAACACCGCCACCGTCCCGCTGTTCAGCGCCAAAATCTCCTTCTCGTCGACTCGCGTCACCTGCTCGGTTCGTTTCGACAAAGCCATTCGCCAAGCTTCGCCGAGCACGAGTTCCGCGCTCTTGACCGGTTCCTGCCGCGCCGCCTGATGATTCAATCGCCGCAACGCGCCCTCCCAAAGGGCAGGGAACAGGGCGCCCGTTCCAGTCAGCACAAACCGCAAATAATTCCGCTCCACCGCGCAAGCTAGTTCGAACGGCGTGAAGACCTTTGCCGTCGTCGACCGGTGCCGATGTTCCACCTTCGCCCCCGCTACAAATACGCTGGGCCACCCCTGCAGCCACCCCCGATAACCGACGTCTAAGTCTTCGACGTAGGCCGGGGTGAACGTCTCATTGAAACCACCCAGCGCCCGGAGCTTCCCCGTATCGAACAGCGTGCAGCCTCCGGACCCGTAGAGCACCCAGGTCAAATCTTCTCCCTCGATTGGCTCTACGCACCGCAGCGGCAAGTGGTCCACCGCCTCCGGAAAGTACATCGCCTTGCCCGTCTCCTCCCGCCGCTTCCCAAGCGGAAAGAAGATCTGCGCCGTAGCCCCGAACAGGTCCGGCACCCGGTCAAACGCCACCCGCAACTTCGCGAAAAAATCCGGTTTGAGCACCATGTCGTTGTTCAGCAGGCACACATGGGAGTACCGCGCCGCTGCGATGCCCCTATTTACGGCTGCGGCGAAAGATAGAGGCTCTTTCGACGAAATCACCCGCGCGTCAGGGAACGACGTCGCCGTCTGGTCGCTGCTTCCGTTGTCGACCAGGATCACCTCAGCCGACTCGAGCGGCAGTCCCAAGGTCGGCCATAGTTGCTGCAAAAGCTCCAGGCCGTCGCGCGTTGGAATGACCACCGATAAGCCGGGCGGCAACGTCGCCGGCTGATCGACCGCCGCAGCCTGCCCCGACGTTATCCAGCCCGCTGCCCGCCCCATCGCGTACAGAATCGGACGTCGAAGCGCCGCCGGATGCAGCGCTCGCCAAACCCAGGTATAGACGGTGCCGCCGGGCCGCGTCTCCCACCGGACGAAATTCTTCGTCCGCCACCACAGGTGCCGCGCAATCACGGGTAACGACCCCGGCCGCAGCATGAAGTGGTTCAGGTCGTCGTTGTAACAAACCAACCGCCGGCCGAAGCCCCGCAGTGCCGCCCAGCGCATCGCCCAGTAGGGCATATTCGGCTGCAGAATGATCCCGGCAAACATCACCTCTTCATCGCCCAAATCCGCCATCAGCCGGGCGTAGTTCTCGTCGAAAGTTCGTGCCGGGTTCCACGGAATCCACTTGCCGGCGGGAGGCGCAAATTCGCCGACGACATGGATCGGCACATCGCCGGGCAGCTTCGCCATCTCCTCGATTAAGGTTGGAATCAGGTCTTCCGACCCGGTGGCGAACGCGAGTTTGCACTGCGTTTTCAAATCAGCTCGACGATTACGCCCGGAAACTCGCCGGCCCGGAACTGCCGCCACTGCTCGAGCGCTTGCAGGCAAAACGCGGTCGACACCGGGTTCATATAAGGTAGCGACGCTCCGTCTCGCCGCCCGAAACAGAATCCTCCGTCGTTCATTGGCTCGTCTCCAAAAACCTGATGACCAGCGCAGCGCGCCGCCTCTTCAGCAGCCAACGCCAGGTCAACGTTCCCAGCGTAAATTCTCGCGCGCAGCAGTTGGCCGCACACGTCGCTCCGCTCAAACCGAGGGGCAATTTCTCGCAGATACCGGCCGGTCCTGTCGATCGCTGCCATCAACGTTTGGTGGACTTCCCTTCGCTGCGTGCGCGGCAGCATGCCCTCCAGGAAGTAGCTGTGCGCGTGGAGGCGGTCCATAACGCGCAGCGAATCCTCGTCGCCGGGCAAAAAAGTCTCCCAGGTAGCCAACGCTTCCGCCAATGCCTCTTCATACCAATCCAAAAACGGATCGCTTGGGAAGTGTGCGGCGAGATTGTCCCAGGCCATGGCCGACTTTAGTTGTAAACATCCCGGTTCCCGCGACCATCGCTTCTCATACGGCCAAGCTTCCATCGAAGGTAACGCCACAATCGGATGCAATTTCCCGTTTGGTGTTCGAAACGCTCGCCCCATAAAGAGCCCGACCTGCCGGGCGATCTCGAGCAGTCGCTCGTTCCCGTTCAACCGCCAGACGGCCAGCAACCCGCGGACGATGATGCCGCAGTCGAAAAAATACGCCGGCGGCAGCGGCTCTCCCACCTCAAATGGCATCGCCGCAATCCCTGGTTGCCACGCCACTTCGGTCAAGAACCCGGCCGCCCGTTCGGCTGCTGCCAAATACGCCGGTTCTGCGGTGGACCGGTGCAAATAAGCGAACGCGCTGCAAGCATAACCAGTGATCTCGGTCGAGATGGGCCGATTCCTTCCGGTCGCCGACAGGTGGTAGCGCGCCACCCCGCCGCTGGGTTCCTGAATTCCCGAATGCAAAAACCAATGGCCCGCGCGAGCAAGCGAAAACGAAGACGTTGAGTTCAAACCGAGTAGATCCTGCAAAGAAAAACAGTGTAGCATCGGCACATGCGCTGGGTCTTGTTCGTCGCCCTCTCCGTCGTCTCGCTTTTTGCCGAGGATGAACTCCCGGTCGGCATCGTCCGGGGGAAAATCACCGAGCCGGCCACCGCCGGCGCGCGCGGTACTTTTTTGTTGACCGACGAGCGGGGACGCTCGCATCGCTGCAGCTACGACCAACATACGTGGTTTGAATCGCTGCGGGTCCGCGTCAGCGTGGATGCGTTTACCCCGCGGGACCCCGTCGAAGTTCTCGTTGATCAACGCAACGATCGAGGTTGCTACGCTCGCACGGTTCGCCTCGCTGAGCCCAACGCCCCGGCGGCGAACCCGCGCCGACCCGTCTACCGCAGTGTCACCGAACACATCATCCCCCGCGGCGAACTTGCCTTCTCTGCCGTGGTTACCGAACTTTCAGCGGACGCCGTCTCGCTCAAAACACGGACGGAGGCCACCCGGCGTTTTCGACTCCGACCCGATACGCGGTTCCTCGAAAACGGGGTAGTCTCCGCCCAACCCAACCTCTCGGTGAACCAGCGAGTCTTTGTCCGAGCGGGCAAAAGCGTCGAAGGTGCCTTGGAGGTTTACCAACTCATTTGGGGTGAGATCCTGCCCGGAAAGTAAACTTTTCGAACGCACGCAACGAAACCGTAGCGCGTTACGTCGGCTGCTATACTTAGAGATTGTGTATTCGATGATGAAGTTCCCCCGAATGAAGCCTTTCGCCATATTGCTCTTAACTGCGTCGGTGGCCCTGCCTGCCGATTTTTATACCGGCCAAGCGGCCCGTCTCTTGATCGGTCAGGAAACGTTCACTTCGCAGGCGTCGAACCTCGATCCGAACACGCTCGGCGGAGTCGGGGGCATCGCTCTCGCGAACAATATCCTGTTCGTTGCTGACTCGAACCGAGTCGGCGCTTCGCCCATCCACCATCGCGTCCTGATGTACCGCAACGTCAGTGGCACCATCACCTATGAGGTGAATGGAGAGATCCCGCAGATTCCCGGCAAACGTTGCCCGGCCTGTCGCGGCACGGCGGAATTGGTCCTCGGTCAACTGAACTTCGCGACCAACGACCTGAAGCTTATTCCCACCAACGCGTCCATGCGGCAGCCGAATGCCGTGGCCAGTGACGGCGTCCGCCTCGCCGTTTCCGATACCGACAACAATCGAATTCTCATCTGGAACCGCATACCGACCCAGAACAACCAAGCCGCTGACCTGGTCCTTGGCCAGGAGAATTTTACCACCAGCCGCGCAACCAACCCGCCGACCGCCAGCAGCCTGCGCGGTCCGCAGGGTATTTGGATTCAAGGGAATCGGCTGATGGTCGCTGATACCGGCAACAACCGGGTTCTGGTTTGGAACTCATTTCCGACAGCGAATAATAAAGCCGCTGACCTTGTCCTGGGAGCTGCCGACTTCACCTCGCGGATCGAACTCGACCTCACGGTCACCCGGATTGATCCCAAAGCCGAAAACATGTTGAATCCGGTTTCGGTAACGAGTGACGGCCAACGCCTATTTGTCGCTGATCTCGGTTTCAACCGCGTCCTGGTCTGGAACACGATTCCCACCCGGAACACCCAGCCCGCCGACCTCGTCCTGGGGCAGCCTGACTTCGTCTCGGCTACTGCGAATAATAGCCCGGCGCTCTGCCCCGCTGCCGGGAAAGTCGACGGCAAGGACGTTTTTCCGCTCCTGTGCGGCGCGACAATTGAATTTCCCCGTTTCGTCCTTAGCGATGGTCGAAAGCTTTTCATTTCTGACGGCGGCAATGACCGCGTTCTCGTCTACAACAGCCTGCCGATTCGAAATGGCCAAAAGGCTGACGTCATCCTCGGCCAGATAGCCGAAACCATCAACCGCGCGTCGGACAGCGCCTACCCGTTATTCCGCGCGAGTTCGGATCAGATCCGAACTCCCATGTCGCTCGCCTACGACGGTGCTAATCTCTACGTAGCCGATCCATATAACCGCCGCGTGATGGTGTTTTCCGCCCACGATCAACCGATCCCTTACACCGGGATCCGAAATTCGGCCAGCCTCGACGTCTTCGCAACAGCCACCGTCGCCATTAGCGGTACTCTCCGCGAGAACGATGAAATCACGATCACGATTGGTGATGGCGGCTCGGTGAAGAACGATTACAAGTACAAGCTGATCAAGGATGAGCGCGTTCCAAACGTTCTGCAGAAAATGATCGCCCTGATCAATGAGAAGCCGGACCCATTGGTGACGGCTCGCGTCGTTCCGGACTTGAGCACCATCTTGCTCACGGCCCGTCAGGGCGGCGAAGCGGGCAACTTTGTTACTGTTGCGACGGCTACCTCCCCGGCGGATGCGACGATCGTTCTCGCCACCGGCGGTGCTACGTTAACGGGCGGTCAGGATGCGGCCAAGGTGTCTCCTGGAACTATCATTTCCCTCCTCGGCGACGATCTCGCCGAAGTCACGGCGGCCGCTCCGGAAAACGCCGAAAAATTGCCCCTTGAACTCGGCAATGTGCAGCTTTATCTCGATGGCGTCCTCGCGCCCCTCTTCCTGGTATCCCCCACCCGGATAAACGCTCAACTCCCGTGGGAGTTCTCGGACCGCAGCAGCGTCAACGCCTACGTGCGCCTCCGGCGTCGCGATGGACGGGTCACGACCACAATGCCCATCGCCGTTCCGATCATTTCCCAGAATCCGGGTCTTTTTGCCATCGAAGGCAGCGATCCCCGTACCGGGATAACGCAGCATTTTTCTTCCCGGGCCACGGGCACTGTCTCGGTCGACGGTAGCGTGAAAGCGGGCGATATCGCCACCATCACAGTTGACGGTCGGGATTACGCGTACACCGTTAAAGACACCGACAGTCTCGCTAGCGTCCGCGACGAACTCATCACCCTTGTCAACAAGGACGAGAAGGTCGAAGCCTTTCCCGCGGGCGTTTTTACTCGTATTCGGCTACGTGCCCGGACTCCGGGAGAGGCTGGTAACGGCTTGGTCTACTCG
>JBBRIO010000294.1:0-6782 GCA_038220855.1 Bryobacterales bacterium
TGGCTTCGGCGCTCGTGACGGCCATGATCCGGGGCGGCATTTGCATTCTGGACGAAGGCAACCGGATGAGCGAGAAGTCGTGGGCCTCGCTAGCTCCTTTGCTGGACAACCGGCGGTACGTCGAGTCGATCATTGCCGGGATCAAGATCAAGGCCCATCCGCTGTTCCGCATCGTTTCGACGATGAACGACGACAGTTCTACGTTCGACCTGCCGGAGTACATCCACTCGCGGCTACAGCCTCAGATCCTGATTGATTTCCCGAACTACGACGAGGAGTTGGCGATTCTACGGGAGAACCTGCCGTTTGCCGACGACAGCATTCTTGAGTACGTCACCGAATTTCTGCAACACGCCCATGCGGCCGATGAACGCTATTCCGCCCGCGACGGCATCAACATCGCCCGGTACACGTGCAAGCTGAAGCACATGGCCAAAGACTCGGCGATGGCCGGCGACGCCATGCGGACCGCGATTCTGGAAACGCTAGGCGAAGAGGCCCTGCGGTATGTTCCCCGGGACTGACGACGCGGGCAGCCTGCGGCGCGGCGCGTGGCGCTATTTCCCGGTGGTGCCGGGAAGGATGGAGTTCGCGATCGAAGTCCGGCAGACCATCCTGACCGACCTGCCGAAGGTGGTGGCGGTGGAGCTACCCCATACCTGCGAAGAGTTTTATCTGCGGGCGATCGATCGGCTGCCGCAGTTTTCCGCGCTGATGTATCCGACGCCGGACGCGCTGGAATTGGACGAAGATTCGTTTGTCTACGTGCCCGTGGAGCCGTGCGACCCGTTCGTGGAAGCGGTGCGTACGGCGCGAGAGATCGGGGCTCAGGTGCTCTTCATCGAACCCAGCTTGCAGGATCGGCCCCACATCCCGGCCAGCTACCCGGACCCCTACGCGGTGCGGCGGATTGGCCTCGAAAAGTACACCGAAGCTTACCGGCTGAATCCCCCGCCCCGCCACGAAGACCTGGAAGCCCATGCGGCGGGGATGGCGTGGCGGTTGCAGGGCGCGGACCCATTCGCCGACACGTTGATTCTGGTTTCGTTCAATCTGCTCGATCCGCTTCTTGACGCGATGCAGATCCCGCAGGAAGAGCCCTCCAAGCGCGTGAAGGCGTCCCGCGTGCGGTTGGTGAACCCGGACCCCGAGTGCCTAGCCGAGATTACAACCGAGATGCCGTATCTCCAGCAGCGCTACGAACTCTGGCGCATCGCCCGCAAAGACGACGTCTTGATCGATCGCCAGCGCGCTAACTTCGATCTTTTGCGCGAGGCAGAGGCGGCGTATCACAAGAGCACAGGGGATACGGTTATCCACTGGCAACGGCGACTGCTGGCCAAATACACTCGGAATTTGGCCAGGACCGCGAACGATCTGGTGGCCGGGTTGTTTGATGTGACCCTGGCGGCGCGTTCGATCGTGGACGACAACTACGGCTGGGAGGTTTGGGAACTCGCCAATAAGTACGCCGCGCAACAGATTGCTCCGGACATGGAGACCATGCGGATTCAGGCCGACGACGTCTGGCTGAACACGAAGAAGATTCGCTTGCGGCGGCGCTTACCGAGACCCAAACAGAGGCTGATGCCCCGCGGCCTAAAGCAGCGGAAGAAGGAAAAGGAACCCGGCGACTGGAAGCATAAGCTGGACGGCGAATCGATCTGCAGCTATCCACCGGAGGATCTTGAAATTGAAAATTATGGCCGCGTCTTGAAGGACAAGGCACGGCGGCTCTTGAGCGAAGACCGGATGCGGGTGCAGGAGTTTACAACGTCGCTGCTCGACGGCGTCGACCTGCGGGAGACGCTGCGGAACTGGCACAAGAGAAAGATTTTCGTTCGCGAAGGGAATCGGATAAACGGCGATGTGGGGGCTCTGTGCGTGATCTTCGAGGAGGACCTGGACGACAAGTATACGTACTTGGCGACGTGGCAGGGAGAGAATCAAAATGAGTCAGATATGGCCTTTTACGCGACTAACCCGGCGGGGCATGTGGTTGGTCCCGGGATTGGCCGGGCGGAGTATGGCGGGTTCCTGATGCCGTTGCCGGCCCGGCGCATGGCCTACGTTTGGAGCGATCCTGATTATGCGTTTGCGGAGTCGAAATCGGAGACGCTGCTGCTGGCCGCGCTCGACTACTCGGTAGAGCGCCATGTGGTTTATGTCGCCGCAAAACCTCCGCGGAGCGTGTTCCGTTCCATCGCCAGCCGGTTGAATCGGTCGATCATCTATATTCCGATCGGAGCGCTTTCGAGCGACAAGGTGAAACGATTGCGGGTCGTGCATATTCTAGATAGTTATGCGCGCCGCAAGGAGGCGAAGGACTTCATATGGTGATCTACCGCCGTTCGTTTCTGTGGACTCTGACCGTCGGAATTGTGCCGGCTCAGACCGACCGAACCAGTCTGGGCTTGAAGGAAGCCCTGACGATCGGGCTGAACGCGGCGGTCGACTTGACCGGTCGCGTGGATGGCTATTTTCGGAACGAAGCCATTAAGATCCTGATGCCGCGGAAGCTGAAGGCTTTAGTGAATGGGCTAACCATGATCGGTATGCGCGGCAAGGTTGACCAGTTTGTGATGACGATGAATCGGGCAGCCGAACAGGCGGCTCCGCTGGCTAAACCGATTTTTGCCGAGGCGATCAAGACGTTCAATTTCAACGACGCTCGGGGGCTGCTCGCTGGCGGCGATACGGCCATCACCGATTTCTTCAAGAACAAGACCAAAGAGCCGTTGGGCGTGGCCTTTCGACCGCCCGTGGTGGAGGCGATGGGGCAGACGGGCGCAACGAAGCAGTTTAACGACCTCATCGGCCGGTATCAAAAGCTTCCGTTCGCCAATAAAGACGCGGTGGATATCGAAGACTACGTGGTGGGAAAAGCCCTCGACGGCCTGTTCTACATGGTGGCGCAGGAAGAGACGAAGATGCGAAAGAACCCCGCGGCGCGGGTGACCTCGGTGCTCAGAGAAGTCTTCGGGCGACGGTAAGCCCGTCTCCGATGGGGAGCATGGAAAGTTCGATGCGGGGGTCCAGGTGGAGCTTCCGATTCAGCGCCCGGATGGCGAGGGTGTCGGCGTCTTGCTTGGAGAGGTCGATGACGTCGCCGTGCCAGAGGACATTGTCGACGGCGATGATCCCGCCGGGGCGCACGAGTTGGAGACAGCGTTCGTAGTAGGCGTCATAGTTGTCTTTGTCCGCGTCAATGAAGGCGAAGTCGAACTGGCCGGCCTGCCCATCGGCAAGGAGGGCGTCGAGGGTCTCGACAGCCGGGCCGAGGCGCAGATCAACCTTATCGGCAACGCCGGCTTCGAGCCAATAGCGGCGACCGATGGCGGTCCATTCTTCGCTGACATCGCAGGCGATCACCTGGCCATCGGCGGGCAGGGCGAGGGCGGCGCAGAGAGCACTGTAGCCGGTGAAGACGCCAATTTCGATGGTGCGGCGGGCTCCGAGGGTACGGAGCAGGAGCTGCATAAACTGGCCCTGTTCCGGGGTGATCTGCATGCGGGCGCGGGGGAGGGCAGCCGTCTCCGCCCGCAGCCGGGCGAGCAGGGGGTGGTCACGGAGGGAGACCTCGCGGAGGTAGTCGCTGAGGGCGGCGGTCATTTCGATATGCGCAGAAGACATGGTTACAAAGCTACCGCAACCCGCGATAAAAAACTGGGTTCAGGTAGATATGAAAAAATTATTCTTGTCCGCATGTTTGATGCTGACGCTCGTCTTGACGCCGGCGTTCGCGAAGAAGCAGGGTAGCGGCCGGAAGGCGATGCGCGCCGATCTGGATTCCGCGGTCCGCAACGGAAACCTGAATGAACAGGAGCGAGCGAAGTACGACTCCGCCATTAAGGTGCTCGACGGCGCGCGCGGGAAGAAGAAGTCCGGCGAAACAGTCGACCGCACGGCCGCCCGCCAAGCGATGAAGGATTTACAGCAGATTTCGCGCAGCGAGAACTTGAAGGCAGAGGATCGCGAGAAGCTGGCGAAATCGATGGAATCTAAAGGCCGGCGCACAAAGTAGCGGCCAGCGGCGAATAGCCGGCGAGGTCTCCGGCGGCGGCGACGGCGGCGAGCGACTCCCGCGCTTGGCCGCGTTGCCCGGCCTGGGACAACGCCACGGCCCAGTTCAGACGGACGATCGAGGTGGTCTTCCCCGTGTACAGATTGCTATATAGCAAACTGATGTGAGGCCAGTCGACGGGCCGCCAGAGATGCGCCGCCGCGATGCCGGCTTCCAGGTGCCAAGGGCTTAGTTCGGCGGCCTTCTTGGCGGGCTACAAGGCTTGGTATCCGAGCACAGCGCGATGGGGGGCGACGGGCGAGGGAGAGCGCGCGGAGAGCCTGCGTTTCGGGCGTCTACAGACCGGAGCCGGCGAGAGACTCGACGAGACATATGGTCTCTTCGCAATTTTCCCCGCCGGCAGGGTAGCCAGCGTTGAAGAGCAGGTAGAGCGCGGTGTGTACGGCGGGCAAGCAATCCTCGCTGGAGCTGACGCCTCGTTCCCGAATGATCCGTTTGGCGCGCACGAGGCGCTGGGCAATTGTTTCCGTTGGCAGTAAAAACGTCCGCGCGATTTCGCCGACGCCGAAGCCGCTGACGGCCTTGAGGATCAGAGGGACGTGGCTTTCGGGCGGGACGGTCGGGTGGCAGCACAGCAGAATCAATTGCTGCGTATCGTCGATCGTTGGTGGCGCTTCCAGCGGGAGAGGTTGAAGACCGGGCTGCTTCGCGTTGCGGCGGAGCTGATCGATCAAGTGACGCCCGGCGGCCGTGTGCAGCCAAGCGGCGGGGTTCGGCGGGACGCCCTGAAAGGGCCAAAGGCGAAGGGCCCGGATGAGGGCTTCCCGCAACGCGTCTTCGGCCAAGCCCAGGTTAGCCGGACCGGCTTCCCGTCGAAACAGATTCTCGACGAGGTCCTGCACGGACTTACACCACGTCGACCTGGCGGATTTCGATACGACCAAAATCGAGATGAGGACAGCTCTTGGCCAGTTCGACAGCCTCGTCGTAGCCGGCCGATGACCTCCTTCGTTTCGGGGAAGCGGCCGTCGGTCACGCCGAGCTTTGTGAGTTGGCGAGCCGTACCGTCTTGCAGCTTATTGCCGCCTTTCATGCGCCCTTCGGCCGCAAGCTTGCAATGGGAAATCCTTGGGTTCGTGGAGGAGGAGAAGAAATTGACTCATGACCTATAACGAATGAGTTTGGCGATATTCGACAACGGCCGCAATTAATGCTGCGATCGTAAACTCGCTGGCCTCGGCGGCGACGGTGAGCCCGTGCTGGCGGGCGGTCTCGCTTGTCACAGGGCCGATCGAAGCGACCAGGGTGCCTTGCACCAGAAGGCGTCCGCCACCCAGCGCGAGGAAGTTCTTTACGGTGCTGGAGCTCGTGAAAGTGACCCAATCGGCGGCTTCGACAGAGGATAGCTTCGTGGCCGGGACGACGGTCCGATAGGCTTCGACGATGTCGACGTGAGCGCCGCGTTCGCGCAAGGCATCGGGTACGACGTCCCGAGCTACGGCCGCCCGCGGGAGGAGTATCCGCTGGCCAGCAAGATCGAACGTCGCCAGCGCGGCGACCAGGCTTTCGGCAACGTAGTCGTCGGGAATCACGTCGACCTTGAGGTGGAGCGCCGCCAGCGCGGCCGCCGTGGCCGGGCCGACAGCGCAGAGCCGGGCGCGCAGTTGGCGCAGGTCGACCGGGCTTTGGTCGAGCGCCGTGAGGAAGCCACGGACGCCGTTGGCGCTCGTGAAGATCAGCCAATCATAAGTGGCGAGTTTGGCGACAGCGGCGGCCAGGGGAGCGGGATTCTGCGGTGCCTCGATCGCGATGGCCGGCAGCTCAATTACCGTAGCGCCAAGCGCGCGGAGGGGTTCGGCCATGCCAGCGCGAGTAGTGACGATGCGTTGCCCAAACAGCGGCAACTTTTCGAACCAGTTCAACTTTTGGCGCAACGCTACGACCTCGCCAATGATGACCGAGGCCGGGGGCCGCATTTGCGCTGCCGCGATTTGCGCGGGCAGATCGGCCAGGGTTGCTACGATCGTCCGCTGGTCGGTGCGGGTGCCCCAGCGGACGGCCATCGCTGGCGTCGAAGGCGAGCGGCCTGCCGCGATCAGCCGCGCGGAAATCTCGCCGATGGCGGTGAGACCCATGTAGATTACTAGCGTTTCGGAGTGCCCGATGCGGGACCAATCGATCTTCCCCGGGTCGTGACCGGTGACAAACGTGACCGCGCTGGCATGGTCGCGATGGGTCAGCGGTACGCCGGTATAGGCGGCGATTCCGAGGGCCGCCGTCACGCCGGGGACAATCTCATAAGGGATACCCGCATCGACCAACGCTTCCATCTCTTCCCCGCCCCGGCCGAACAGTAACGGGTCGCCGCCCTTCAGCCGGACGACAACATGACCCGCGCGGGCGTGGCCGATCATGAGCCGGGCGATCTCTTCCTGCGGCATCGTATGATCGGCTTTCTTTTTGCCGACGTAGATCCGCTCCGCCGTAGGTCGAGCAAAATCAAGGATTGCGTCGCTGGCCAGGTGGTCGTGAAGGATGACGTCGGCGCGGGCCAAGGCGTCGCGCCCCTTCAAGGTCAACAGGCCGGGGTCGCCGGGCCCGGCGCCGACCAGGTAGACGTTCACTGCGCGTAAACCTGATCGAGAATTAAGCGCGCCCCGCCAGCGAGTAAGCGGGCCCCCAACGCCGCGCCGAGCGCTTCCGGATCGGTGCCCTGAGCGTCGGCGCGGATCACTAGCGAACCATCGGGAGAGATGCA
>JBBRIO010000295.1:0-6772 GCA_038220855.1 Bryobacterales bacterium
GACCTTCGTCGGCTCCTCGGCGGGCGGAACGATTTTTAGCGACGCGAGTAACCTTGGGATTAACTGGGCACCGCTGCAACTGGGACCGGGAACTAACAACGCGGCCTCTGGAAATTTTGGGGCGACGCTGTTCACTATTCCGTTGGCCACGACGATTGTTGCTCCTAACTCGGGTACCCCGGTCGGCAATACCTCCGTGCAAGGGTTCGTGAACTCAAGTGCGATTCCTGAACCGGCCACCTTGGGATTGATGGGCGTTGCGATGGTGGGTCTGGGCCTGTGGCGTAAAAGACAGCTTTCGGCGAAGTAAGCCTGAGCATGGAATCTGCTTCGGTCTGAAATGGATTCGCGGATTGGTAAGCGAAATCCGGTCAGGCCGCGGGTAGCGGATCGGAGGTCGCGTGACCGGAGTTGGTCACGCGACCGCATTTTGCCGGTCACTGTGCGTCGCCGCGGTTTCGAGAATCGTATGAATGTTTGTGTTTTCAATATGTTGGCGAGGTATGATCCGTGGTGCTTTAAGTGCGCCGCAAGACAGGTCGTCCAAGCTCTCTTGGTCAGACAGGGGGTGGACAGTGCCGCATAGAAACGAGGCCGGAGTGGTATTGCCGGCTGCGGGGAAGCCTCCTTCAACGGAGGTCGGTAGAGAACAGGCTTTGCTGAAGACGGGCGCCTTGCAAAACGCGATTTTGAATAGCGCGAACTTTTCCAGCATTGCAACCGACGAGAAGGGAGTGATTCAGCTCTTCAACGTGGGGGCGGAGCGGATGCTGGGCTATTTCGCCAGTGAAGTGGTTGATATTGTTACTCCGGCGGATCTTTCGGACCCCCAGGAGTTAGTAGTGCGCGCGAGGGCTTTGAGTATTGAGTTGGCCACGCCGATTACTCCCGGCTTCGAGGCGCTGGTCTTTAAGGCGTCCCGCGGGATTGAAGACATTTACGAACTTACTTACGTTTGCAAGGACGGGAGCCGGCTGCCCGCGGTGGTTTCGGTGACGGCGCTGCGGGATGACGAGAGCGGGATTATTGGTTATTTGTTGATCGGAACCGACAACACGGCGCGAAAGCAAGTGGAGGCGGAACAGAAGCTGCTGGATCAGCGGTTGCGCGATCAGCAATTTTATACGCGGTCGCTGATTGAATCGAGTTTTGACGCGCTGATGACGACCGACTCGGCGGGTATCATATCGGACGTCAACAAGCAGATGGAAGCGTTGACCGGGTGCAGCCGGGATGAGCTGATTGGGTCCCCGTTTAAGAGCTACTTTACGGACCCGGAGCGGGCGGAGGCGGGCATGAAGCGGGTGCTGGCGTCGGGCCGGGTGACCGAATATGAGCTGACGGCGCGGGCGCGGGACGGCAAGGAGACGGTGGTTTCCTACAACGCGACGACGATTCACGATCGGGATCGCAAGGTGCAGGGGGTGTTCGCCTCGGCGCGCGATGTGACTGATCGGCGGCGAATTGAAGTAACCATGCAGGAAAGCAATCTGGGCTTTGAAAGGGCTACCGCGGCGGCGGAGAAGGCGAATCGAGCCAAGAGCGATTTCCTGTCGAGCATGAGCCATGAGTTGCGCTCTCCGCTGAACGCCATTTTGGGCTTTGCCCAACTGATCAATTCGGATAGTCCCCCGCCGACGGTGCTGCAACAGGCCAGTATTGACCAGATCCTTCATGCGGGCTGGTATTTGCTGGATTTGATCAATGAAGTGCTGGACTTGGCGCAGGTGGAATCCGGACGGCTTGCGCTTTCGGTGGAGCCGGTATTGCTGTGTGAGATCATGAGCGAATGCCAGGCGATGATAGAGCCCCAAGCGCAGAAGCGGAGCGTGACGATGACTTTTCCGCATTTCGATGCGCCGTGTTTTGTGGAGGCGGATCGGACCCGATTGAAGCAGGTGCTGATCAATCTGCTTTCGAACGCCATCAAGTACGGCCGGACCGGGGGGACGGTGGCGGTCGACTATGCCGTGTGCGACGCGGAGACGGTGCGCATTAGCGTGCGAGACAACGGCAACGGGCTTTCGCCGGAGAAGCAGGCGCAGCTTTTTCAGCCCTTCAATCGGCTGGGCCAGGAGCGGACTACGGTGCAAGGAACCGGCATCGGCTTAGTGATGAGTAAGCGATTGGTGGAGCTGATGGGGGGTACGATTGGGGTGGATAGTTGGATGGGCGAGGGCAGCGTATTTTGGTTTGAATTGAACTTGGCGGGGGATGGGCAGGCTCAAGAGACACCTCCGGTACCAATGGCTGCCGACTCCGCTACGCCGGTTTCGGGAGCGAAGAACGCACGGACGATCCTTTATGTGGAGGACAACCCGGCGAATTTGAAACTGGTGGAGCGGCTGATGGAACGCCGGGTGGATATTCGGTTGCTGAGTGCGATGGATGGTAGCATGGGGGTTCAACTGGCTCGGGCGCACCAGCCGGATGTGATTCTGATGGATATTAATCTACCTGGGATAAGTGGGATTGAAGCGTTGCGGATTCTGCGGGACGACCCGGCGACGGCGGGCATTCCGGTGGTGGCGTTGAGTGCGAACGCGATGCCGCGCGATGTAGAGAAGGGCCTGGAAGCCGGGTTTTTTCGGTATCTCACGAAGCCGATTCAGCTGAACCAACTGATGGAGGCGCTTGACTTGGCGCTGGCTTTAGCGGCCGGTGAGAGTTTGACCCCGGAAGTGGTTTTTTGACCCCAGCATCGATTACACAGGCGGATATACTGAACGCCAAGATTTTGGTGGTTGACGATTTAGTTTCCAATATTGCCCTGGTGGAGGGGATTTTGCGGGTGGCGGGCTATACAGCGGTCCATTCGACGACTGATCCGACGGAAGTTTGCCTGCTCCATCAGAAGAACCACTTCAGCCTTATTCTGCTGGACTTACACATGCCGGGGCTGGATGGTTTCGAGGTGATGGAGGGGCTGAAGGCGATGGAGGTGGATGGCTACCTGCCGGTGCTGGTGATCACGGCCCAGCCGGACCATAAGCTGCGCGCTTTGGCGGCCGGGGCGAAGGATTTTATTAGTAAGCCGTTCGATATTGCTGAGTTGCGGGCTCGCGTCCACAACATTTTGGAAGTTCGGCTGTTGCACTTGGCGGCGAAGCATTACGGCAAGGTGCTGGAAGAGACGGTTCGTCAACTGGAAGAGAGCCGGGAAGAGCTTCGACTGACGGCAATCGAGGTAGAGAAGCAGAACGAACGCGAGATGGCGTTGGCGCAGCAGACGCAGCAGAGCCTGCTGCCGCGGTCGGTGCCGCAGATTGAGAATTTTCATATTCAAGCGTTGAATCAGCCGACGCGCTATTTGGGCGGTGATTTTTACGATTTTCTGCAGTTGCGTTCGCGCGAGTGGCTGGGGGTGCTGGCCGATGTATCGGGGAAGGGTTTGCCGGCGGCGTTATTTAGTTCGATGGTGCTGGGGGCGTTGAACATGGAGCTGCGGTCGGGTACGGAGCCGTACGAAGCGCTGAACCGGGCGAATCGACTGCTGTGTGAACGGAGTTTGCCCGCGCAATTTGTGACGCTGTTTTTGTTTGTACTGAGCCCGGACGGGGTCGGGAGGTTCATCAGCGCGGGGCACACCCCGGTATTCATTTTTCGGGCGGCGACGGGCAGGATTGAATCGTTGGTTTCGGACGCGTATATGCTGGGGATGTTTGATTTTGCGACTTATCGTCCGCGGCGTTTTGGGATGGAGAGGGGCGATATTATGGTGATTTATTCGGATGGGCTGACGAAGGCGGAGAATCCGCGGGGCGAGCTTTTTGGGGACGACCGGCTGATTGAGATTATCCGGCGCGATGCTTCGGCGGGCAGCCAGGTGATGAAGCGAAGTCTGATGAACGCGATAGAAGAGTTCACGCAGGGTAGCCCGCAGGCGGATGATGTGACGTTTGTGATAGTCGAGAAATATCAATAGGGGGGTGACCATCCCCCGACACTTGACCACGGGCCGTCAGGGAAATGGGTTAGGGAAGGGGTGGCGATTGCCGCTAACTCCAAGAAAAGTAACACCAACTGTGGTTGGTGCCTCGATTGCAGTCTCTGTAGTGTAGCGAATCAACCGGAAGCGGATGGTCGCGAAGCACAAAAGAGGCTCAAAATGAAAAAGTTTTCGTCGGTAATTGTTGCACTTCCCCTGATGTCCGCCATGCTGATTCCGGCTTTGGCAAAGGATAACGAACCGTACAAACGGTTGCGGGAGGCGACGGCGGTGCTGTCGGAGGTGATGAATGCACCTGATAAGGGAATTCCGGAAGACATGCTTTCGAATGCGCATTGCATCGTGATCGTACCGGGTATGAAGACGGCGGCGTTTATTGTGGGGGGTAAGTATGGGAAGGGTTATATGTCGTGCCGGAATAAGAGTGGAGTTGGTTGGGCGGCTCCGGGTACGGTGAGGATTGAGGGCGGCAGCGTGGGGTTCCAGATTGGGGGTTCAGAGACGGACCTGATTATGCTTGTGATGAACGAGCGGGGCGTGGAGAAGCTTCTTTCGAGTAAGTTTACTTTGGGAGCGGAGGGGTCGGTAGCGGCTGGTCCGGTGGGCCGGACGACGACGGCGCAGACGGACGCGCAGATGCACGCCGAGATTCTTTCGTGGTCGCGATCGCAGGGTTTGTTTGCCGGGTTGGCGCTGACCGGGGCGACGCTACGGCAGGACCTGGATGACAATCAGGAGCTTTACGGCAAGAGGATTGAGAATAAGCAGATTGTGACGTCGGGGATGCGGGCACCGAAGGCGGCGCTGCCGTTGCTGACGCTGTTGAATAAGTATTCACGGCGAGAGAATAGCGGGCCGGCGAAGATTTCGAGTAAGTAAGGATTATTTGATGGGAACCAATATGAAACGAATTACTGGATTATTTCTGGCTTGCGGATTGCTGACGGCGCAACAATCGGAGAACGCGCAGCGGATGGCGGCGGGGTCGAACCCGATTTTCCGGACGTCGGTGACCGCGCGAACGATGAAGGCGATTAACTATCGGCACCGCAGCGGCGCCACCAAGATCAACTTTAAGGGGACCGACCTGCTGGAGAAGGCTCGCGGAGAAGCCAAGGTGGAGAGCAAGCAGGGGTATATAGAAATCGAAGTGGAGTTCGACGACTTACAAGCCGCGACTAAGTTTGGTCCCGAATACCTGACGTATGTGATGTGGGCGATCAGCCCGGAAGGCCGGGCGGTAAACCTGGGCGAAGTGCTGTTGAACGGGACCAAGAGCAAGCTGAATGTCACTTCGGATCTTCAGATGTTTGGAATGATCGTGACGGCGGAGCCGTACTTTTCGGTGACCCGGCCGAGCGATCTGGTGGTGATGGAGAACGTGATTCGTCCCGACACGGTGGGCAAGATTGAAGAGATTGACGCCAAGTACGAGCTTTTGCAACGGGGCCAATATGCCCGGTTGTCGAATCCGTTGGCGTTGAAGTCGGATCCGAAGATTCCGCTGGAGCTTTATCAGGCGCGGAACGCGGTTCAAATCGCTCGGGCGATGGGAGCGGACCGTTTTGCGACGGAGACTTTTCAGAAGGCCGAGAAGACGTTAGCGGCGGCGGAAGCGTACCAGGCCCGGAAGGCGGGACGGAAGCCGGTGACGATGACGGCTCGGGAGGCGGTGCAAACTGCCGAAGATGCCCGGGCGATTGGGGTAAAGCGGCAGGAAGAGGAGCTGTTGGCGAGCGAACGCCGGCAGTCGGTAGAGCGGGAAGCGACGGCGGAGAGTGGCCGGGCGGCGGCGTTGGCGGAGACGGATCGAGTGAATAAGGCAGCCGAAGCGGCGCGGCTGCAGGCGCAGGCGGACTCGAACCGTATGACGCAGGAAAAGAACGCGGCGGCGGCGGCGGCGGCGGCCGAGGCTGACCGGTTGAAGCGTGAGAACGCGACGCAGGCGGCTGCCGCGGCAGTGGCGGCGGACCGGTTGAAGATGGAAGCTGACGCCCGGATGGCGGCGGCGAAGCTGGAGGCCGACCGATTGAAGCTGGATGCCGATGCCCGGGCGGCGGCCGGGGCGGCGGAGGCGGAACGGTTGAAGCGCGAGAACGAAGCGCAGCGGACGTCGGCGCAGGCCGAGTTGGATCGGGCGGCGCAACAGAATGCGAAGCTTGAGGCGGAGAAAGCTGAGCTGCGGAACAAGTTATTCCAGCAGTTTAATGCGATTCTGCAGACCCGGGATACGGCGCGGGGTTTGGTTGTAAATATGTCCGATGTGCTGTTTGACACCGACAAGTTTACGCTGCGGCCGTTAGCGCGGGAGAAGCTGGCGAAGGTGGCGGGGATTGTCTCCGGGCATCCGAGTCTGCGGCTGGAAGTGGAAGGATACACGGACAGCGTGGGGACGGATGAGTATAACCAGAAGCTATCAGAACGACGGGGTGCGGCGGTGCGGGATTATTTGACCGAAGCCGGGATGACGGGTGCTTCCGTAAGCTCTAAGGGCTTTGGGGAAGCGATGCCGGTAGCGTCGAATGACACGGCGCAGGGTCGCCAGCAGAATCGCCGGGTCGAACTGGTGATTTCTGGCGAGGTGATTGGAAAGGTGATTGGCGGGCCGCTTTCGGCTCGTTAATTGGCGGAGGAGAGCGCAGCAGGGGCCGGAGCCGGAGGGTGCCGGCCCCTACTCGCTGGATGGGGCAGGGTAAGGATAGTATTTTCTTCAAGTCACTGGGGTTGTAGACTCCGGAGCGGTCGGGACCGAGAGGGAAGTCGACGGATCAGGCTGCGGGCGATGGGGAGATGATTCGGGGTGGGGGCGGGGAACGTCCCGGA
>JBBRIO010000296.1:0-6766 GCA_038220855.1 Bryobacterales bacterium
GAAGTAACCCGCTGGAACGGTCATCGCCGCCTCCACCCGCTGCTTGGCGTCTGCCACAAATCCGCCCAAATCCCGGCCCCGTACGTTCGATTGCACCACGATCCGCCGCTGCCCGTTCTCCCGGTTGATCATCTCCGGCCCCCGCGCCACGCTGATCTTCGCCACCTGTCCCAACGTCACCCGCTCCCCTCCCGGCGCTCGCATCCGAATGCTGTTCAACGCGTCCGGCGTCCGCCGGTACTCCTCCGGCAGCTTGATCACAATCGGGACCCGTCGCTGCCCTTCGATCAGCTCAGAAACATGCCGACCACCCACCGCGGACTCCACCACCTCGCGAACCTCAGAAACGTTCATCCCATACTTCGCGAGCTGCGCCACGTCCGGCTCCACCCGTAGCTCCGCCGTCCCCGAGATCACCTCCATCTGCGTATCCGCCGCCCCCGGCGTCTGCTCCAGCGCCCTCAAAGCCTTCTGCGCCAGCGTCTCCAATACCTCCGGGCTCTCCCCGAAAATCTTCACCGCCACGTCGGCCTTGATCCCCGAAATCGTCTCGTCCAACCGCATCGCCATCGGCTGCGTAAAGTTGTAGGCCACCCCCGGCACCGCCTGCAGCGCCTCGTCCATCTTCACAATCAGCCCCTCTTTCGTCTTCGCCGTCGTCCACTGCTCCACCGGCTTCAGCAGAATGTAGACGTCCCCCTCGCTGATGCTCATCGCGTCCAGCGCCAGGTCGCTCCGCCCCAACTTCGTCACCACGCCCGTCACCTCTGGGAAGGTCAGCACCACCTGCTCCACCTTCTGGCTCAGCGCCACGGATTCGGTCAGCGAGATCCCCGGCAGCTTCTTCGACTGAATCAGAATCGTGCCCTCTTCCAACTTCGGCATGAACTCCGTCCCGATGTAGCGCAGCGACACAATCGCCGCCATCGCTAGCAAAGCGCCAAACGCCACCGTCACCTGCCGATGCCCCAATACAAAATCCAACCGCCGCGAGTACGCCCCCCGAAGCTTTTCAAACCAGCCTTCGTCCGAATGCGCCTTCACGCCCCCCGCCAGCGCAAAACTCGCCAGCACCGGCATCGCCACCAGCGCCAAAACCAAACTCCCCAACAGCGCCGAACACACCGTCACCGCCATCGGCCGGAACAACCGCCCCTCCAATCCCTCCAGGAAAAACAGCGGCAGATACACCGCAATGATGATCCCCACCGCGAACACAATCGGCCGCGCCACATCCGCCGCCGCATGACGCAGCGTGTCCACTACTGATTCATGATCCCTCAGTGCCAACCGCGCCACCGCGCTCTCCATCATCACCACGGCCCCGTCCACGATCATCCCGAAGTCCACCGCCCCCAGGCTCATCAGGTTCGCCGAAATCCCGAAGTACCGCATCCCGATAAACCCAATCAGCATCGAAAGTGGAATCACCAAAGCCACCAGCAACGCGGCCCTCACGTTGCCCAGAAACACGAGCAAAACAAGCAGCACCAGCGCCCCGGCCTCCAGCAAATTCCGCCCTACCGTCCCAATCGTCCGGTTGATCACCTCGCTCTGGTCATAGAACGGAACCAGCTTCACGCCCTCCGGCACCCGAATCTGCGCCAGCCTCTGCTTCACCCGCTCAATCACGTTCCGCCCGTTCTCTCCCTTCAGCATCACGGCCACGCCGCCCACCGTCTCGCCCTTGCCGTCCCGCGAAATCGCCCCCTGCCGCTGCATGCCGCCAGTCTTGATCTTCGCCACGCTACCCAGCAGAATCGGCGTCCCCGCGTTCGTCTTCACGACGATCTTCTCGAGATCCTCCCGCCGCTTCACCCGTCCCAGTCCAATCAACGTGTATTGCTCGGAGGCGTGCTCAATGTACCCGCCGCCGAAGTTTTCGTTGTTCTCGGTCACCCGCGTGAACACGTCCTTCACTGTCAGCCCGTACTGCTCCAGCGCCCGCGGATCAATCTCCACCTGCACCTGCTCGGTCTCTCCGCCCCAGGAGTCCACTTCGTTGATCCCGCGCACGCTCCGCAACTGCGGCTTAATCTGCCACTCCTGCAGCGTCTTCCTCTGCAGCGGAGTCAACTTGTCGGTCTCCACCGTGTACTGATAGACCTCGCCGAACACGGTCGCCATCGGTCCCAATCCCGGCTCCAATCCCTGCGGCAGCCGCGTCCGAACCTCCTGCAATCGTTCATTGATGAACTGCCGCGCCACCAGCGTATTCACGTCGTCCTCGAACATCACCGTCACAATCGATAGCCCGAACTTCGAAACCGACCGCACCCCGTTATTCCTCGGAATCCCCAGCAAAGTCGTCTCAATCGGATAGCTCACCATCTGCTCCACTTCCGCCGCCGCCATCCCCGGGCACTCCGTAATCACGCTTACCTGGTTGTTCGTCAGGTCCGGAAACGCTTCAATCGGAATCTCCATCAGGCAGTACAATCCATAGCCAGTTATGGCCAGCAGGAAGCCCAGCACGAGCAGCCGGTTCCGCATCGCGAAGTCGATCAGCGTCGCCACCCGTTACTCCTCCGCCAACGACGATTTGAACATCTGCGACTTCAGGACAAACGCCCCCCGCGAGACCACCCGGTCGCCCGCCACCAAACCTTCCAGCACCTCGACACTCGCCCCCTGCACCCGTCCCGTCCGCACCGGCCGCACCACGTACTTGCCGTCTCCCAGGTCCACGAAGACCACCGCCTGCCCATTGAAATCCTGCAGCGCCGCCTGCGGCATCACGATCGCGTCCGTCACGCCCCCTGCCCCAATCTCCGCCACCGCATACATCTCCGGCCGCAACTTCTGCCCCTGATTCTCCAGCGTAATCCGCACCGGCACCGTCCGCGTCTCCACGTCCAACTGATCTCCCAGCCGTACGATTTTGCCCGCAAACACCTCATCCGGATACGCCTGCACCTTCACCCGCGCATTCATCCCCACCCGCACTTTCCCCAACTGATCCTCCGGCAGCGCCGCGATCATCCACACGCTCGTCAGGTCGCTCACGACGTAAATCCCATCCGCCGCCTTCACCACCGCGCCCACCGACGTCTCCCGCTTGATCACCGTTCCGGCATTGCGCGTCTTGATCGGCACCGCGTCTTCCTCGTCGTCCTCCGCAGGCACGTCCAGGAACCCCACCAAATGCACCCGCGTTCGCTCCAGTTCAATCTGGGCGTTCTTCACCGCCGCCTCCGCATCCCGCCACTGCGACTCGGCGTGTTCAGCCTGCTCCACCGACGCCGCCTTCAACTCGAGCAACCGCTTCATCCGATCCCGCGTCCGTACCGCGTAGCTCCGCTGCGACTGCAGCTTCGCCAAGTCCGTCTTCGCCCGCTGATACTCGCTCCGCGACTCGTGCACCTCATGCGAATGCATCTGCGCCACCAACTGCCCAGCCGTCACCCGATCGCCCACGTTGGCGAACAGCTTCAGAATCCGGCCCTCCGTGAAGGAATCCACATGCCAGGTCCGGTCTTCATTCGCCGTCAGCCGGCCGTTCACTTGCAGCACCAGCGCCTGCGTTCGACTCTCCACCGCCACCGACACGATGTTCGCGCTCTTCACCATCGCCGGCTCCAGCTTCACCTCGCCCGGCGTCTTCTTCTCCCCGCTCTTGGCCGCCTCCGGCTTCGGCGCCTCTTTCGTACAGCCCACCGCCAGCAACAGCCCCATCAGCACTAAAAACTTCATTGGTTTGCCCCCATCGCCGTCTCCAAATTCACCACCGCAATCCGGTACTCCACCAGCGCCTGCACAAAGATCAATTGCGTCTCCAGCCGCAACCGCTCCGCGTCTAATAGCCGTAGCAGATCCGTGCCGCCCTCGCGGTAAGCCGCCTGCGCAATCCGCGCCGTATCCATCGCCTGCTGGCGCAGCGGGCCCAGCGTCTCATCCACCTGCTTCTTGCGTAGCCGGACCTCCATTTCAGCGGTTTTCAACTCCGCCTTAACGATCGCTTCACTGGCCTTCAAGTTGTTCTCCGCCACCCGGATCTCCGCCACCGCCGCCGCCACGTTCCCCTGATTCTTGTTGTAAACCGGCAGATCGATCTGCAACCCCACCAGCGCCGTCTCCTGGCCCATCGTATGTTTGTAGCCGCCGAGCACATCGAAGTTCGGTCGCGCCTGGGCCACCTGCAACTGTTGATTCGCCCGCGCCGCCGTAATCGCGGTCCGCGCCAAAACCAGTTCGGCCCGCTCGCCGGCCGTCGGCACCGCCGCCGGACCCTCCAGCGTATCGGCCAACTCCAGCGTCCCAAATTCACTCCGGCCCATCTCCCGCTGCAAGCCAATCTGCGCCCGCTCCGCACTCAAAATCGCGTTGTTCGCCGCCAGCGCAAACCGCTCGGCCTCCAAGCGGACCCGGATTAAGTCGGCCTCCGCCATCGATCCTTCCCGCACGCGAATCACGTGGTAGTCCACGACCTGCGCAAACGTCTTTTGGGTCTCTTCGTATATCACCCGGGTCCGTTCCGTCCCAATCGCGTTCCACCAAGCCTGCTTCACCCGCGCCACCAACTGCTGCTGCAGCAGCCGCCGAGCGCTCTCGGCCACCTGCCGGTTCACCCCCGCCAACTCAGACCGGTACTGCCGCTTCTTCGCCGTCTCAATCGTCTGCGACAGCCAGACGAAATTGTCCGTATCCCGCGCGTAGTTAAAGGAGCCCTGCCACGGCCCCCGCAAATTCTCCACCTGAAACGCCAGCCGTGGATTCGGCCGCAACGCCGCTTGTTCCAGCAACCCCTGCGCCGTCGAAATTCGACCGTCCGCCGCGGCCAGCAACGGATGCCGTGCAATCGTCTCCGCGATCGCCTGCTCCAGGGTCATCGGCGCGGCGCTGCAGCTGGTAGCTATGAAAATGCATGTGAGAAGGCGCAAC
Source organism: Bryobacterales bacterium (assembly GCA_038220855.1). Classification (GTDB taxonomy): domain Bacteria; phylum Acidobacteriota; class Terriglobia; order Bryobacterales; family Bryobacteraceae. Next base: position 4,882 of record JBBRIO010000296.1, read on the forward strand.
TACCGTATTCTCTCACCTACACCGTCCAGGAACAATGCCTTAGGAACAGAAACTCTTCGCCAAACCGCGGGTTCGGTCCCATAGAATCAGAAGTACACGGGGATTTTGCATGAAGAAATCAACATGGGCAATAGTGCTCTCCAGCAGTCTGCTCACAGTCGGAATCAGCGCGCAGGAAATCGACGAACATCTCACCGTCGAGCACGCCGAATGTAGTTATTTCGGGCCCTCCGGCGCAAAAATGCGCAACGAGGTCCTCAACGCCGCTCGCGTCGGACGCTACAGCCGCGAAACCACCAACGTCATTGAGGCGATGAGTTTCGTCCCCGGCGGCAGCCGAACTTCGTACGCGCAATCCTCCTCGAGCGCCAATCTGGTCGACCGGAATATCTTCGGGGTTCTCCGCGAAAAAGGCGTCGAACCCGCCGCCCGTTCGAACGATTACGAATTCATCCGCCGTGTCACGCTCGATTTAACCGGTAGAATTCCCGCCGTCGCCCGTGTAAATTCGTTCGTCGCCGACACTTCCGCCGACAAACGCGCCAAGTACGTCGACGAACTCATGGCCACCCCGGAGTGGGTCGACAAATGGACCATGTTCTTCGGCGATCTCTATCGCAACACCGACACGGTCCGCGCCACCAACACCAACCGCTTCGCCGACGGCCGGGAAGCCTTCTACAAGTGGACCAAGGACGCCCTCACCGCCAACATGTCTTATGACAAGATGGCGACCGCATTGATTGCGGGGACGGGCGAGAATTCGTTCGTCAAGGGCGAACTGAACTGGCAGGTTGGCAACCGCGTCGCTAACGGCCCGGTGCAGGACATGTACGACCAGATGGCCTCGAGCACCGCGGAAACGTTCCTCGGCGTCAGCCATTTCAATTGCATCATGTGCCACAACGGTCGCGGCCACGTCGATACTCTTTCGCTGTGGGGCCGCGGGGCCACCCGGATGCAGGCCTACGGCATGTCGGCGTTCTTTGCGCAGACCACGATGACGGCCATCCGGCCGGTGCCTGAGAACCGGAACTACAACTACTGGAACATGGGCGTCAATATCCGCGGCGTCTACACGCTCAATACGACAACCGGCAACCGGCCTTCGCGCTCGGCCATTGGGTCCAGCACGACGGCGGCTCCGGCCTACCCGTTTGCGGCCTCCGGCGCGACGCCCCGCAACGGCGAAAACTGGCGCGAGGCCGTGGCCCGCAACGTGATAGCCGACCCGCTCTTTGCCCGGGCCACGGCCAACTACCTCTGGCGGGAATTGATGGTCAAGGGCCTCGTTGAACCGGCCAATCAGCTCGATCCCGCCCGGCTCGACCCCGACAACCCCCCTCCGGCCCCCTGGACCCTGCAACCTTCGAATGCTCGCTTGCTCAAAGAGCTCGGCGAGTTCTTTGTCGAGCAAAAGTTCGACCTGAAAGCGCTGATGCGGGTGATCACCACCTCCGACGCCTATCAGCTTTCCTCCCGCTACGACGGACAGTGGAACCCCTCCTGGGAATCGCTGTACGCCCGGCGGCTGGTCCGCCGCCTGACGGCCGAAGAGATTTATGACGGCATTCAGCAGACGAGCAACATTCCGAGCGTCATCACCTTCGTGGTCGATTCAAACGACCGCACAAAAACGCGAACCGTGAACTGGGCCATGCAGACGCCCGCCCCCGCGGCCCGCGGCGGAGCGTCGGCTTTCCTAAACGTCTTTTACCCGGGCGATCGAGAGGACACCGAGCGTCGACGCGACGGCTCCGATCAGCAGGCCCTCACGCTCATGAACAACACGTTTGTCATGACCCGAACCCGCCAAGCTGGCACTGGACCAACCTCCAGCCTCCTCCGTCAGGTGGTCAACCTCGACGATCGGCAGATGGTCGAC
>JBBRIO010000297.1:0-6763 GCA_038220855.1 Bryobacterales bacterium
ACAACCCCTCCTCGGGCGCGACCTTGCCGAATCCGATAACGCCGAAACCGCTCTCATCTCCTATCGCCTCTGGCAATCTCGCTTCGCCGGCAACTCCGCCCTGTTGAACACGACGATCGAAATCAATCGCAAGCCCGTCCGGATTGTCGGCGTTCTCCCGCCGAGCTTTGAACTTCCCACGCTCCAGCCTTTCGATTTCCTCCAGCGGATGCAGATCCGCGCAGCCCAGCAGCAAAACGCCACCATGTTCTTTCTGTCCGCCTTCGCCCGGCTCCACCCGCGCCATACCCCCGCCCAAGCTCACGCCCAACTGCAGCCGCTCTTCGCCGACGCTCTCAAGGGAGTGCCCCCGCAGTTCCGCAAGGAAGTATCGCTGCGGGTCTTCAATCTTCACGACCGCCAGGTCCGCGACGCCCGCCAGTCCGCCCAACTCCTTCTCGCCGCGGTAGGCCTCGTTCTCCTCATCGCTTCCGCCAACGTCGCCAACCTGCTCCTCGCCCGCGCTCACGCCCGGCAACGCGAATGGTCCATCCGGCAAGCCATCGGGGCCAGCCGCGGTCGGCTTCTCCGCCAGTCGCTTGCGGAGAGTTTGCTCCTCGCCTCCGTCGGTGCCGTTATCGGCCTCGGCCTCGCTACTGTCTTGCTCAAGATCCTCGTCAGCCTTGCTCCCGCTGGGCTGCCTCGCCTCGCGGAAGCCAGCCTCGATATCCGCGTCGTGGCCGCCGCCGCTGTCCTAACTCTCGGCTGCACGTTCCTGTTCGGGCTCGCACCCTTCGCCCCGCAACGGAGTCGATGGTTTCGTCCGGGCCTTGTGGTCGTCCAAATCGCCCTTAACTCTTGTCCTCCTCTCGTCTGCCGCCACCTTCGTCCAAGCCCTCATCCACCAACTCCAAACTCCGCTCGGGATACGTCCCGAACATACCCTGGTCGCCGAAATCAACCTTCATCGAGAACGCTACCCGGACCGGGCCCAACAGCTCCAGTTCTTTGAAGCCATCGAAGATCGCCTGCGCCAAATCCCCGGCGTCCAAGCTGTTGCCGTTACCGACGCGGTACCCCCGGAAGGCCGCGCGATGACCACCATCTTTTCGACCATCCAGGTGGAGGGCCGACCCGCCGATACGGGCTCCCCTACCGGCGGAATGGTCGTCCATCGGCAAGTCACGCCGGACTATTTCGCCATCCTCGGCATCCCGATCCTACAAGGCCGAGCGTTCACCGAAGACGATCGCAACGGTCCCGAAGACGCCGTTCTACTCAGCCAGTCGCTGGCCCGCCGCCTGTTCCCGAACCAAATCCCAATCGGCCAGCGCGTTCGCGCCTTTGACGGTCCCTATCGCCCCGTCCTCGGCGTCGTCTCCGACGTCAAGAATGCCGGGCTCACGGGGAAGGACGACCCCGAGTACTACGAGCTTCACCGTCACCATCCCTCGTTCGGCCGCGCCTTTTCCAACGTTCTGATCCACTCGACCGCCGACCCTGCCAGCCTGGCAGCCATCGTTCGAGCCGAGATCAAAGCACTCGACCCGCGCCTCCCTGTCGAAATCTATCCGCTGACGCGGAAGGTGGAGGGCCTCACCGCCCGGCCTCGCTTTCAATCGGCGCTCCTGGGCGGCTTCGCGCTCGTGGGCCTGGCTCTGGCCGCCATCGGCCTCTAAGGGGTTCTCGCGTTTCTGGTGGCCCGGCGGACGAAGGAGATTGGCGTTCGCATGGCGCTCGGTGCCACCCCCGCCCAGGTTCGCCAACTCGTCCTCCGCCAACCCCTAGTCTGGACAGCTCTCGGACTCGCCTTGGGCTTAGGGGCCTCCTACGCCGCCAGGTTCCAAGCAGGGCTCGCCGTCGCCGCGGGTGTCCTCGCTGTCACGGCTCTCCTCGCCGCTTGGATCCCCAGCGCCCGGGCCGCCAGGGTCGACCCGGCCACCGCCCTCCGCTGGGAGTAACTCGACGGAGAATCTTCTCCGGTCCGCACCACTTCCCTTCGAGATCGGCCCATGTCCCAGCACCTCGACGTCACCCTGAAGTCTCTCTTCCTACGTTCCACCGGCATCTTCACGCGCCAACTGTTCGGCGAAATCGTGGCCTGGCAAAATGTAGAGCAGCCTACTGTCTCCAATCGGCGCGCCGACCTCCTGGCCCGATGCGCCGACGGCACTCTTCGCCACATTGAGATTCAGCTCAAGAACGACCTCGCCATTCCGTTCCGCATGGCCGAATACTACCTCGGCTTTCACCGCATTCTGAACGAACACGTTATCCAGATCCTACTCTACGTCGGCCGTGAACCACTCCGGATGCCTGCCGAGTTCGTCACCCCAGCCATGCGCCATGAATACATCCTCCTCAACCTACGGGACATGGACGGCGAAGCGCTGCTGGCGAGTGATGATTGGGCCGACAACGAGTGGGCGCTACTGACGAAGACCGATCCCGAGCGCGTCATCCGCGTCGTGCTTGAAAAACTGCGCCGCCTCAATGGAGAGGAAAGAAAAGACGCCGCTGCCACTTTTCTACTTCTCGGAGGCATACTGGGAATAGAAGAAGATCTACGGAAGAGGATAGAAAACCCAATGATCGACATCCTGCAAAATAAAGTTCTCGGCCCGCTCGTTCTTGAGCAAATCGAGATAGGCGTCCGAGCGGGTCGCGAAGAGATTCGCGAAGAGGCTTGGCAAGAAGGCCACCAAGAAGGCCGCCAAGAAGGCCACCAAGAAGGCCGCCAAGAAGCCTCCCGCGCCCTATCTCGCCGCCTCATCGAAAAGCGCTTCGGCCCTCTCCCGGTTTGGGCTCAGGCCCGACTCGCCGAAGCCTCCTCGGAAACACTCACCGACTGGATCCTCGCCCTCGACGAAGCCGGCTCTCTCGAAGCCGTTTTCCGCACCTAGTCTGCCGCCAACCCTAGATGCCGGTATATCCTAGCTTTATGGATCTCACACAGCGTCGTGACCTTCTGAAGTCTGGAGCCCTCATCCTCGGGGCCCCCGCCGTCCTCTCCGCTTTCCAAGCGTCGAAGTCGATCAAGATCGGTCTCGTCGGCTGCGGTGGCCGCGGCACGGGGGCCGCCTCCCAGGCCCTTAAAGCCGACGATTTCTCGAACCTCACGGCTATGGCCGATGTCTTCCCCGAACGCATTGATGACTCCGTCGCCAGCCTCAAGAAAATCCACGCCGAAAAAGTCAAAGTCGAAAAGGCCAACATGTTTGTCGGCCTCGACGCCTATGAAAAACTGATCGATTCCGGCGTTGACGTCGTCGTTCTCGCCACCCCTCCCGGCTTCCGCCCCGCCCAACTCCGTTACGCTATCGAAAAGGGCAAACACGTCTTCTGTGAAAAGCCCATGGCCGTCGACGTCCCCGGAATCCGCCACGTCATGGAAACCTCGAAGATGGCCAAGGAGAAAAACCTCTCCCTCGTCGCGGGCTTCTGCTGGCGGTACTCGAACTACATCGTCGAAACCTTTAGCAAAATCAAATCCGGCTCCATCGGTGACATTACCGCCTACTACGGCACCTACTACACCAACCCGGTGAAACCGATGCCCCCGGCCGACACCCGCCCTGCTGGCATGTCCGACGTCGAATGGCAGATCCGCAACTGGTACAACTTCCAATGGCTCTGTGGAGACTCCCTCGTCGAACAGGCCATCCACACCGTCGACAAAGTAGCTTGGGCCTTCGATGACGTGCCCCCCGTTTCCTGCGTGGCCACTGGCGGCAGGCAAATCCCCGCCGAAGGCGGAAATATCTTCGACCACTTCTCGGTCAACTACCTCTACCCGAACAACGTCCGCGCCTTCGTCTCCAGCCGCCAGATCGAAGGCTGTTACAACGAAAACGCCGACTACATCATGGGCACCAAAGGCCAAGCCATCATCGGCCGCGGACCCAACCCCCGCATCGTCGGCGAAAATCCCTGGACCTTCGCGGGCCAGAAGTACGACATGTACCAGAAGGAGCACGACGACCTATTCGCCAGCATCCGCAAAGGCACCCCGCTCAACGACGGCGAGCGCATGTGCACCTCCACTCTCCTCGGCATCATGGGACGCATGGCGGCCTATACCGGGCAGCAGATCACCTGGGAAGAGGTCATGAACTCCCAGCACCGTATCTTCCCCGAAAAGCTCGAATGGTCCGGGAAACTCCCTGTTGAACCCATGCCCCTACCCGGCCGAACCAAGTTCGCCTAATGCGTCTCAGCCTCTTTCTGTTCCCGCTCCTCGCCATCGCCCAGACTCCCGAGTTTGCGTCGGTCATAGAGAAGCACTGCCTCTCCTGCCACGGAGCCGAAAAAGGGCTGTCCGGTCTCCGTCTCCACACCCGCGCCGCCGCCCTCAAGGGCGGCTCCCGCGGGTCAGCGCTCATCCCCGGCGACCCTGCCAAATCACTGCTCTACAGCACCACTGAACTCGCGCCCGGAACTGCCCTGGCTATGCCTCCTGGCGGTCAGCAGATCCCGGCCACCGACCGGGCCATACTGAAAGCCTGGATAACTGCCGGAGCCCCCTGGCCCGACACCCTAACCCTTAAGCTCTCCCAGCCCAAAATCAAAGACGACCAAGCCCTCGTCGCCCGCCTCCACCCGAAAATGGAGCAAGCCACCGAGCTCAAACCCTACAAGCGCGTCATTCCGAACTCTACCGTCGAATTCGAGATGCTCCCCGTTCCCGGCGACGCCAAAATCGCCCCATTTTGGATGGCTAAGTACGAAGTAACGTGGGACGAATACCGCCTCTTCATGTTCCAGAACCTGGCAAATGAAGCCCGCGGCGCTGAACCCGTACTCGACGCCATCTCCCGCCCCACTAAACCCTACGTCGAGATGTCGTTCGGTATGGGCATCAATGGCTTCCCCGCCATCTCGATGACCCACCATGCCGCCAACAAGTTCGCCCAGTGGCTCTCGGCCAAAACCGGGCAATTCTACCGCTTACCTACGGAAGCCGAATGGGAACACGCCTGTCGCCTCGGCGATACCGAAACCGCCCCCATCAACGACCGCTCCTGGTTCGTTGACAACTCTCCCGAAAGCTATCAGCAAGTCGGCAAGAAGAAACCCAACCAACTCGGTCTCTACGACATGCTCGGCAATGTCGCCGAATGGACCCTCGATCAGTACGATGAAAAGTCCTACGGCAAGCCGCTTCCACCCGAAGGCTACATCCTTTCCACCAAGCCCTACCCCCATGTTGCCAAGGGTGGAGCTTGGTCCGACCCCGCCCAGAAACTTGGCTGCGGCCAACGCATCTGGTCCGACCCCCAATGGAAGATGCAGGATCCCCAACTCCCCAAGTCCATTTGGTACCTCACAGACGCCCAGTTTTTGGGCTTCCGCCTCGTCCGTCCGCTGAAGGTCCCCAGTGCTGCGCAGATGTTTCGTTATTGGAATAACGGCGTCGAGCGCGAATAGCGCCTCCCGTCCGCTCGAACGGTTCGAGGCCGTCGAACCCCACCTTGGGACCTTGATCGCCATCACGGTCTACGCCCCCCACGTAGCTGCCGCGCGCGCCGCGTTCGCCCGTGCCTTCGCCCGCATCGCCGCCCTCAACCAAATCCTGTCCGACTACCTGCCCTCCTCCGAACTGAACCAGGTCAGCACCAAGCCTCGGATCATCTCCCCTGAACTTGCCACCGTCCTCCGCACCGCGCAGCAGCTTGCGAAACGAAGCCAAGGTGCCTTTGACATCACTGCCGGAGCTCTCATCCGCCATTGGCGCCAAGCCAAAACGTTTCCTCCCGCCCACCTTCCCGTCGGCTATCAGCATCTTCACGTGAAAGATCGCCAAGCCTGGATCGACGATCCCGCCATTCGCCTCGACGTCGGAGCCCTTGGCAAGGGCTACATTGCTGATGAAGCCCTGAAGGCCCTCGGCCTCCCTCGCGCCCTCATCGCCATCAGCGGCGACATCGTCTGCGGCGCCCCCCCCCCGGGCCAACCCGGCTGGCGCGTCCAGGCTGCTGGTCAAGTCTTCACCCTAAAGCACGCCGCCGTCTCCACCGCCGGCGACGCCGAACAATTCACCCTCATCGACGGTCAGCGATACTCGCACATCTTCGACCCCCGCACCCGCCGACCGCTTACGACCGCACGCCAGGTCACCGTCATCGCCCCCTCTGGGCTCATCGCCGACGCGCTCGACACCGCCATCTGCATTACCGGCGACCCAACACTCACCCGGCATTATCGGCACACCCACGCCTATATCGTGTAAGGAATCGCCCACCTTTCGTTCCTAATGCAGTGAAAGTGGCCAACTCCAACCGACTAGTGACGTTCGAAGCCTGGCTCCAGCAACACGGCGCCATCCTTCACAAGATCGCCCGCTCCTACGCCAGCCCCACCGATCGAGAGGATCTCCACCAGGACCTCCTCATCGCCCTCTGGGACTCCCTCCCCTTCTATCGTTCGGAATCGAAGCCCAGTACCTTCATCTACCGCGTCGCGCTGAACCGTGCCCTCAACTGGACTCGCACCCGCCGCCCCTATGTCGAACTCCCGGATCTCCCCGCCCCTGTCCCTAATCACGACCGCCTCGACCAACTCTACGCCGCCATCGCCCAACTGCCGGAGCTCGATCGATCCCTGATCCTCCTCCAACTCGACGGCCTGACTTACGCCGAAATCGCGCAAGTCCTCGGCCTTTCAGAAACCAACATCGGAGCTCGCCTCACCCGCCTCCGCCAACGTCTTAAGGAGATCCTCTTATGAACCTGGAAGCCTACGAATCTGCTTGGCGCGACCAATCCGCCGCGCCGCCTCTCGCCCT
>JBBRIO010000298.1:0-6762 GCA_038220855.1 Bryobacterales bacterium
AGTCGCGGTCGCTCACGTCATTGATCACGTCTTCGAGGCGGTCGAGTGACATGGGAAGACAATGAAGCATTTGTGTCACGACCGGCAACCGCGGATGCGCTCGCGGTGAGACGCTTTGCGACGACGCAAAGTCGCACATTCGTCGATTCACCAGAGATCACTGCTCGAGCTGGCCTCTTCGCGGGCGCTACAGCACGACGCTGAGCCGGTGGCCCGGCTTCAGCGGCGGCGCCTCCGCGGACTGGATCAGCTGCAGCGCGCTGCGGCCTTCGACCTGCTGAGCGTCGAGCTGCCTCTTTGCCACGGCGATGCTGTACTGCTGCTCGACAGCGGCCCCACGGCCCACGGCGGAAATGCTCATGGGAATGGCAACGGCCGCCCCCGTCGCGCGGTTCAGTCTCCACGATCATGTCGCCAGGCCGACCAGTGCGCCCGCGACGAGGCCCGCGCCGAGCACGAGGATGGCGTAGCCCAGCACCGGCCCGTGCTTCGTGAGGTACGCCTCGCTCGGGTTCTTCGGGTCGTACCAGACGACGACGGCGTCCGGGATCTCCTCGAGCTTCCGCTCGGCGATCGCGCGCTTGTAGCCCCGGATCGCGGCCGCGAGCTTGTTCGAGGTGAGCTCGGCGCCCTCGACCACATAGCGATAAGTGACCTGCGGGGTATAGCCGCCGCCGTCGCCGTAGCGACCGGTCCTGGTGTTCCCCGAGGGCACCACGACCACCTCGCGCGCGACGATTCGCCCCGGCACGCTGCGATAGGTACGCATGAGGTGCGCGAGCGCGCGGTAGCTGTTCCCGACGTAGACGAACGCGAGCCCGAGGAGCAGCGCGAAGATCTGCGTGACGTGGCTCACAAGGACGGGAGCTCGAGGGTCATGCCCGCTTCACCGATCGCAGAGAGCAGATAGCCCGAGCTCCACAGGGCACGCAGCGCCGTCAGCGCGCTCGTTCCCGGCGACGCGGTGTCGACGGACGCCGCATGCGCGAGGCTCCGCGCGAGCAGCGGCCGCTCCGGGAAACGCGCGAGCACCGCGTCGCCCACCTCTTGCTCGAGCCGCGTGGCGCGCCCGAGCACCGACGACGTGGCGGCGGGTCGCGCGAGCAGCGCGCTCGTCACGTCGACATCCTGTTCGAACGCGCGCCAGCGGAGGTGCGCTCCGACGGGCGTCCCCGAGCCTGCGAGCACCTCCCGCAGCGCAAGCGCCGCGGACTCCGCCGCCTCGACCCCGGCGACGTCGGCGGCGAGCGCGAGGGCCGTGACGACCCGCGCGGCCGGCTCGCTGTCACGCCAGCGCTTGCGATCGAGCCAGGCGGGCGGCGCGATGCGCGCCCACAGGTCCATCATCCCGCCGTCCACGTCGGGCCGTGACAGGCGCCGCCACTGCCGTTCGAGCTCCGTCATGCGGCGCGGGACAGCGCCGTCCTTCGCGGCAAATACGGCGGCGCGGAGACTCTCGATCTCCGCTTCGCAGCTCCGTACGGCGCGCGCGCGCTCCTCGGCCACGATGCGTCGTGCGGCGAGGTGCGGCGCGCGCTCGCGCAGGCAACGCTCACGCTGGGGACGCGCCGGGCGAAGAACGGAATCCACCAGCTGGCTCCCGTTTCGGCCTCCCCATCGCCCACAACGCACATCACCACGAGATCCGGGTTATCGAAGGCCGCCCCATAGGCATGCAGCAGCGCGTAGCCCAGTTCCCCGCCCTCATGGATAGACCCCGGCGTCTCGGGAGCCACGTGGCTCGGTATTCCGTAAGGCCACGAGAACTGCCGGAATAGCAGCCGTATCCCTTCGTTATCCCACCCGATATGCGGATACACTTCGGTATAGGAGCCCTCCAAATAAGTCGACGCCACCAGCCCTGGGCCTCCGTGGCCCGGGCCGATGATGTACATCATGTTCAAATCCCGCGCCACAATCGCCCGATTGCAGTGCGCGTAAATGAAGTTCAAGCCTGGAGTGGTACCCCAATGCCCCAACAGCCGAGGCTTGATGTGTTCAAGCGTCAATGGCTCCCGCAGCAGCGGATTATCCTTTAGATAGATCTGCCCGACGGAAAGATAATTCGCCGCCCGCCACCAAGCATCCAACGCAACAAACTCTTGGTTCATCCCTCATCGTACTCGAATCTACCGCCGGTTACTAGGCCACGAGTTCCTTAATCACTCTCCCCCCCAAATCCGTCAGCCGTCGATTCCGCCCCCCAAAATAGTAGGTCAGTCGAAGATCGTTCAACCCCATCTGGTGCAGAATCGTCGCGTGCACATCGTGCATGTGGTAAACGTTCTCCACCGCCTTATGCCCAATCTCATCCGTCGTCCCAATCATCGACCCGCCCTTCATCCCGCCCCCGGCAAACCACATGCTCTGGCAGCGGGTATTGTGATCGCGTCCGGGCGTCTCCTGTTCGGCTGGGGTATCGGGCGTCCGGCCAAATTCGCCCATATTCACGACCAATGTCCGCTCCAACATTCCCCGCTGCTTCAAGTCCGCGAGCAACGCCGCGATCGGCTTATCCGTCTCCCGCGCGTTCTTCTCGTGGTTCTTCTTGATGTCACCGTGCGCATCCCAGCTCTGCGAGGGCGTGAAAATCTCGACGAAACGCACCCCGGCTTCCACTAACTTTCGCGCCATTAGGCACCGACGTCCGAACGAAGCCGTAACCGGGTCGTTCAACCCGTACGCTTCTTTCACCGCCGCCGGCTCGGCGTCAATCGAGAGAACCCGGGGCACCTCCAGTTGCATCCGATACGCCAGCTCATAGGAATCCATCCGGGCCCGCAACTCCGGATTGTCCGCCCGCAAAACTCCGAACGCCCCGTTCATTCCCCGCAGCGCCTCGCGCTCGGCCTCAAGCAACCCCGCCGGCACATCCTTCGGCGAAACCAAATCCCGAATAGGCTCACTCCCGGCCCGTAACACCGTCCCCTGATACTCGGCCGGTAAATACCCACTGCCCCACTGCTGCGCCCCGCTGAACGGAATCGATCGATAGTCCGGCATCGCCACAAACGACGGCAGGTTCTTATTCGCCGTCCCCAGTCCGTAAGTTACCCATGCCCCCACCGAAGGGTTCCCCGGAATGATAAAACCGGTATTCATTTGGAAAACCGCCGCCGGATGATTGCCATTGTCGGATTGCACACTCCGGCAGATCGCCAATTCGTCCACCCACCGCGCCGTCTCCGGCAGCAGTTCGGAGACTTCTCGCCCGCACTTGCCATACTTTTGAAACTGAAACGGGCTCGCGACAAACTTCCGGGGCTTGGCAAAAAGATTCGGCTGGTCCGTTTTCTTCTCCTTCGACCAGTCCATGATCTTCCCGTTCAGTTCGGTTAGCTTCGGCTTCGGGTCAAAGGTATCGATCTGACTAACTCCGCCTAACATCGCCAGGAAAATGCACGCGTCCGCCTTGGCGGCATGGTGCGTCCCGGCCTCCAGCTGGCTCAGCGCCGCACTTGATAATCCAAATAAGAACTGTCGACGATCCATCCGGTTACTCCACAAACAAGAATTCATTCAAGTTAAACAACACGGCGCCCAACGAAGCCAATCCGACCGTTCCCTGGGCCGCCAACTTCTCGCCCTGCGCCCGTTCCGCCGCGGTCGGCGCGCGCCCCAACACCCGCCAAAACGCTTCGCCAACCGGGTCCGCGGTGCCGGCTACGCGCTCGGCCAAGTGTCCCGCCTCGGTCCGCGTCAGCGTTCCATTCAACAGAGTCAAAGCCTGGGGAGCCACAATTGTCGTCAATCGGCGGGCACAAGAGGTGCTCAGGTTCGGCGCGTCGAAGGTCTCCGCCATCGGCAACAAAACGCTTCTTCGCTGGATCAAATAAACGCTCCGCCGCCGCTGCTCCTCATCGCTGGAAGGGAACCATTTGAAGAACTCAAACCCCTGCGCGATGTCATCGGGCACCGAGAACATCACGGGCGGTCCACCCATCGTCGGGTTCAGGCGGCCACTTACCGCCAAAATCGAGTCTCGCAACGCCTCGGCATCGAGCCGCTGCCAGTTCATCCGCCACAGCATGCGATTCGTCGGGTCCTTCGCCGCGTACTGCTCCTGCTCCGGATGCACGCTCGCCTGCCGGTAAGTTGCCGAAGTCAGCATCAACCGGTGCATCGCTTTCAAACTCCAGTTCTTCGCGACAAACTCCGCCGCTAACCAATCTAGTAACTCCGGATGCGAAGGCGCATCGCCGTTCTTCCCGAAATCGCTCGGCGTCCTGACGAGCCCCTCGCCCCAATGTCCTTGCCACAACCGGTTCACCATCACGCGAGCGGTAAGCGGGTTCTTCTCGGACGTAATCCACTCCGCGAGTGCTAATCGCCGCCCGTTGCTGCCTCCGGCGAATGGAATCTCGGCCGGCTTACTCTCGCCCGTTACACAGGTTAGAAACCCGGCGTCCACCTTCTCGCCCCGGGCAGCCAAATCCCCGCCGCTGAGCACGTATGTATCCGGCACCTCTGGCGCGGCCGGCGGGGCCACATCCCGCACCGCATAGGCGGACGCCTGAAAGCGTCGCGCGAGTTCAACCTCCCGCTGCATCCCATCCCGCACCGCGAAATAGGTTTTCAACGGCTCCCGCCACTCCGGTTCCTTCACGAGCGGCAAATCCTGCTCCAAAAAGAACAGATTGCGGGTATTCAGTTTGCCCAGGAACTTCTTCAGCCCCTCATCGGCTGGCCCGACCTTCATTAGGGCCATATAGTGCTTTTTCAGCCCTTCCCGAAGCCCGGCTAACTCCACTTCAGCCGCCTCGGCCGCGTCTTCGTGCTGCCGCAACCGGCGTTTCATCTCCTTCGGGCGCTCCACTTCGTCGAAAGCAACTGGCAGGTCAGCGATCGCCGTACCGGCAAAAAACGCCTGCAAGCGGTAGTAATCCTTCTGCGGAATCGGGTCGTACTTATGGTCGTGGCATTGCGCACACCCCGTCGTTATCCCCAAAAACACGCTCCCCACGGTCCCGGTAATATCGTTCAATAAATCCTGCCGCAGTTGCTTCTTCGAATTGGCGTCCGCTTCCCAAGGCGCGAACCGGAGAAAGCCCAACGCCACCAGCCGGTCTCCCGCCCCGGCGGCATTCTTGCCGCGGTACTCATCCCCCGCAATCTGCTCCTGCACAAATACGTTATACGGCTTATCCCGATTCAGCGCCCGAATCACATAGTCCCGATACCGCCAAGCGGTCGGCCGTTCGCCGTCAATCGCGAAGCCGTCCGATTCGGCATACCGCACCAAATCCAGCCAGTGCCGTCCCCAACGTTGCCCGTATCGCGGGTCCGCCAAGAGACGGTCGACGGCTTTGTCGTAGGCTTTAGGATCCTGATCGGCCTCAAAAGCTCGCGTCTCCTCAGGAGTAGGGGGCACTCCCACTAAATCAAAATAAATCCGCCGCAGCAAAGTCCGCCGGGAGGCTTCTCCCGATGGCGTCATTCCCTGCTTTTCTAAGCTCGCCAAAACGAACGCGTCGATTGGGTTTTTGATCCAGCCCGCCCGGTTGGTCGGCGGCAACGCACCTGCGGTCGGTACGCGCAACAACCATTCAAAATGAGCGTCTTTCTTCGCCACCGTCGGCGTCGCCGGCATCGAGTCAATCGCCGCCCTCACCGCCTCGACCATGCCCGCAACGACAGGAGGACTCCCCAAGGGCATCCGCGGCGTCTTCTCGCCGGTCATGTGCTGCACGAGCAGACTTGCTCCGCCAGCCCCGGGCGTCAACGCCGGCCCATGCTTCCCACCCTTGCGGAGAGCCTCCATCGAATCCATCGACAGCCCACCCTGCGCCTGCGCTCCCGTATGACAACCTCCGCACTGCTGCTTGAGTAGCGGCACCCGGGGCTCCTGCCCGAAAACCACGCTAGAAAAAACGACAATGATACAAAGCCGCATGCTAGCGGCAGTCTATCAAATAATTAAGCCAAGATGGGGTTAATCACCCTGCCTGCCACGTCGGTCAAGCGGAAATCCCGTCCTTGCGATCGGAACGTCAATTTCGTATGGTTCAAGCCCAACTGGTTCAAGATTGTCGCGTGGATATCATAAACCTCCAGCTTCTCTTCCACCGGCGAGAACCCGAACTCATCACTCGCCCCGTGCTTTATGCCCGGCTTCAATCCTCCACCGGCCATGAACATACTGAAGCTATCGATATGATGATTCCGCCCAATCTTGCCCTTCTCACGAACCTCGCCCATCGGCGTCCGCCCGAACTCGCCGCTCCAAACCACCAGCGTCCGCTCGAGTAATCCCCGGGCCTTCAAGTCCTTAATCAACGCCGCCGTCGCCCGATCGACTTCCTTAGCTACTTGGTCCAGCGGCTTCGTAATGTCGTCATGGTGGTCCCAATCCGTATGATACAACTGCACAAACCGCACGCCTCGCTCAACTAACCGGCGCGCCATCAAACAGTTATTCCCGAAACTCGACTTACCCGGCTCCGCCCCGTAAAGTTCCATCGTTTCTTTCGATTCCTGCCCGAAATCGATCAATTCCGGACCGCTCGTCTGCATCCGGTAGGCCATCTCATACTGCGAAATCCGGGTCGCGATCTCAGCATCACCGGTCTCTTCTAACTCCATTTGGTTCAGGTCCCGCAGAGCTTCGATCGTCTGCCGTTGCTGATCGGGCGTTACGCCTTTTGGAGTCGACAGGTTCAAAATCGGGTCGCCGACATTGCGGAATGGCACGCCTTGGTAAGCGGTCGGCAAGAAGCCACTCGACCAGAGCGCCGCGCCGCCACGCGGGCCGCGAGGCCCACT
>JBBRIO010000299.1:0-6744 GCA_038220855.1 Bryobacterales bacterium
GCTTGAAACTGTGGAGACCGCGATGATCGACCAAGACTTGCTGACGAAGCGCGTTAACTCCAAGCTCGCGAAGGTTAAGCTTCTGTGGGCGGAAGCGGAGGGGTTGAAGGCGGCCGATAAGTTGAGGGAGGCGGTCGCGAAGGCCAAGCAGGCGAGGGAAGCGCAGCGGGCGCTTGCCGATATTGTTATGCCGGAGAAGTAACGCCATGGATAAGCCGACCTGGGAAACATTGGAGAAGCTTTCGAAGCTAGAAGAGATGGACCGGCGGTCCGTTTTGCGGCCGCATGACGAAGCTGGCCTGAGTTCGGCGGTGCAAAAAGACAAGGACGCGATGGCTATCCGGGGGGCTCTCGACAAGGAACTGACCCAGTTAGCCTTAACCGAATTGGATCAGGAAACGGGCGGGTCGCCCGACCTAGCCTTTCTGGATGAGTACAAAGCCCTGCTGCTGAAGTCGCGGGCGTTTTCGCAGTACTTGAACTCGTATTTGTATTTCGGGGTGCGTTTTCTATTAGGGCGAAAATATTGTTACTGCGAGGGTCCCGATGAAGAAGGGGACGGCCCAGGCCCGGGGGACGAGGGCGGTAAGAAGCACCGCCAACGAATATGGAATGAACGGACGGTTCCGCTCAAGCCACCAGACGCCGTAGAGGGACGCGATGGACAACAGGCGTTAGCGGAATTCCAGAGGCTGCTGGTTTGCGACGGTTCTAAGTGGGGAGATGCGCTTGGATTTCTGGATGGCTTCACCAGCATGCTGAGAGGCATTGAGGACGAGGACGGCTCCGCCAAGGAGGGGACCCAGAAGACTTTTGAGCTATACCTCCGCGGGCTGCTACCACCCAACGACCGAACGCAAGATCAGAACCTGTCCGCTTTGCGTCTGAACCTGATCGGTTGGGCGGAAGGGCGCTGCAAATTTTACCGGGACCTGGAACCGCCGCCGGAGACGCCGAAGAACAGCGTCGACGAGAAGACGGCGCGGAAGGGGCCACCCCCGAAACAATGGAGGCGGAATACGAGCGCGACCAATCCCCTTGCCGCGCGATTCGGGGCGATGGATCTGTACTGGCTGGCAAGGATTCTGGGCGCGTCAGTTTCCAGCCAATGCCAAGTCAGCTACGTGGGCGTTTCCTGGCTGGAACTGATTTCCCGGCAGGGCGAAGCGGGACAAGCGGGACAGTTCACCTACCTGGAAATGGAAGAAATCCTGCGCAACGTATTTGATTTCGCCTGCGAACTGGTTCAGAATTCCATTGAGATATCGGAACAGTGCGAGTGGCGGAAGGCGCATCCGGAGGATAAACCGGAGACCCCAACCGACTCCTGGCGGCTGACGTACGATCGCGAACTGAACGAGATCCATGGTCAGCGGAAATTGCGAGAGTACCAGCGGCCGCCCGACCCGAGCCGCCCGCAACCCAAGGCTGAGACGGCGAAGACGCCTTGCGGGGAAGACGATGTGCAGGAATATTATTGGAGCCGCAGGGTCCGCACGGGGGAAACCGAGCAGGACTTGGTGGGGCTTGCGATTTCGGGCGGGGGGATCCGCAGCGCAACGTTCGGCCTGGGGGTTTTAGAGCGCCTGCGGGAAATTGATCTGCTTCGGCGAGTGGACTATCTTTCCACGGTGTCCGGCGGTGGATACATTGGAGCGTGGCTGCTGGGTAATGTCCGGCGGACGCGCTACTGGTTGGGCAAGCCCACGAGTTGGAAGGAATCGATTGACCACTTGCGGGATTACTCTGACTATCTCGCTCCCCATTCCGGGTTGTTTAGTGCCGACACATGGGTGATGTGGGGTACGTGGATCCGGAACGCACTCCTGATCCAACTTTTAGCGCTGGTCTGTCTGGGGACCGTTTTGACATTGGGTTTGCTGGGGAAGAAACTTTTCGACCTCCCCGGTAGAGACGCCGGCACCGACTTCGCCGCCCAACTTCTGCTGGCGGGGTGCACGGTTGGTATTGCGGTATTCGTATGCTGGCAGCTCTCGTCCGTCGGGTCGGCAAAGGGACAGAAGGGTCCCAAGATCGTGGCGTTTTTCGCTTGGGTGGCTTCGTTCGTGACGGCGGCTTTGTTGTGGCGTTTGGCGTCCGACTTGACCCCGGAGCGGGGACTAATGGATTTCTCGGCGTTCTTGCCCCTGTTCTGGCGCACGATGCCTGGGTACATGGGCGTATGCTTTTATGCGAGCTATGCCGCCATGTCCGCGATTTCGCTATGGCCGGAGCCTGGAAAGGGGTGGACCGTGACGCGAGTGGCCGGGGCCCTGCTGACGCCGTTGCCTTGCATGGGGGTGGCCTATATCAGTCTGTGCGGGGTTCTGTGGTTCTTTAACCGCTTGGCGGCAGAAGGAATTCCGCAGGGTTCCTGGATGTCCTATGTCCTCGGCCCGCCGCTAACGTTGATGGCGTTCACACTTGCCGTAGTGATGTTCATTGGCGTGATCGGGAAATCGACGGCGGACTGGCGGCGCGAATGGTGGACCCGGTACGGATCCTGGCTGGGAATTTTTGGCGCGATTTTTCTCGCCTCCGGTTTGGCGGCGGTGTTTGGTCCTCAGTGGACGATCGAGCTTTCCAAAATAATTCCTCCCGCGCTGACCTGGAGCGGGGGGGCGAGTTTCGTGGCAACCGTGGTGGGGGCGCTTTTCGCGGGCAAGAGCAGCCGCACGAAAGGGGATGCGGCGAATGGGAGCGGCGCAGCGATGCAATGGCTCGCCCGCATCGGAGCACTGCTGTTCATCGTAGCCGGGGTGCTGGCTATGGCGACGTCGCTTCATCAGATCCTCGTCTTGAATTTGGACCATTCCTATCAGGACTATTGGTTTAATCTCAACGAGATCAGCAAAGAGAACCTGCTGTGGGTGGTGTTGGGAATCCTGGTGGCCACGGGGCTTCTGTTCGGGTCGCGGTTTGACTTAAACATTTTTGGTTTGAACCAGTTTTACCGGAACCGTCTGGTGCGCTGTTACCTGGGGGCGACGCGGTGGAGGCCTGGCCTGCGGCGGCCCAACGGGTTCACGGGTTTCGATGAGGGCGACGATCTTCTGCTGACCGACCTGCGTTTTGATTGCGAAAAGTGGGATAAGGAAAACTTCCGGGGTCCCTTTCCGCTGATCAACTGTGCTCTGAACTTGGGGGGAAGCTCGGACCTGCAGGTAAAAACACGGCAAAGCGCGTCGTTCACCCTCACGCCTCTGACCCGCGGGGTGGATCGTCCCAAGCTCGGCTACCTTTTGCATCCGGGGCCGGATGCGGTAACGCTGGGGCAGGCAATTTCAATTTCTGGTGCCGCGGCCAGCCCCAATATGGGCTACAACACGTCGCCGCTGGTGTCCTTCCTGCTTACGGTCTTCAACGTCCGGCTGGGCTGGTGGTTCCCGAATCCGGGCCGGCGGGATCAGCCCGCCGAGTGGTCACGCCGTTTCAACTTCAGCTACCTATTCCAGGAGTTGTTTGGATTGGCGGATGAAAGCTCAGCTTTGGTGAATCTTTCCGATGGTGGACATTTTGAGAATCTCGGCATTTATGAACTGGTCCGCCGGCGCGCCAAGGTGATCATTGCCTGCGACGCCGAAGCGGATCCGGATCTTACGTTCGGGAGCCTGGGCAACCTGATCCGGATCTGCAAGACCGATTTTGGAGCGGAGATCGATCTGGACGTGGGGTCCATCCGCAAGGGCAAGGAATCGGGATTGAGCCGTGCGCACTGCGCGGTGGGGAAGATCAACTATGCGAGCGGACGTCAAGGTTACCTGATCTACCTGAAGTCTTCGGTCACGGGTGATGAGAACGTGGGAGTGGAACAGTACCAGGCTGGCCATCCGACGTTTCCGCACGAGACGACGGCCGACCAGTTTTTCTCGGAGGACCAGTTCGAGGCGTACCGCCGGTTGGGACATCACGCGGCGGCAATGACATTCCGGGGGGTGGAAAATGAGGGAAGTCCAGTGGACATCGCCTCGACGCTCTATGACCTTTGGACGGCGCAGAGTTCGCCCGCCGTCACGCTGGTGAAGCATGGGAACGAATTTACCAAGCTCTGGGAAACGCTCCGGAAGGAACCAAACCTGATGACGTTGTTTGACGAGTTGATGGCGGATGTGCCGGCCGGGGTGGAAGTCAAACAGCCGAGCCGCGATGAGTTGGCCGCGTGCATGGAGCTGCTGCAACTGATGGAAAATGTGTTCCTGGATCTGGGTTTGGATGAAACCTGGACCCATCCGGATAATCGTGGTTGGGCCGTCTCTTTCACCATGTGGGCCAAAAGTCCGCGCTTTCGGGGGGCATGGCGCAGAGCCCGGAAGACGTATGGCATTCGCTTCGAGCGGTTTTGTCATGAGCGGTTGGGGCTGGAGACAGATAGGCCGGTGGTGAAGGTATAGGCGGAAGGGCGCAAGACGCTTGGGGGACGACCAGTCGTGATCGCGATTCGTGATGAAATCTGCCGCGGCGTGGACCGCGGGCGCGTGGAGGCTTGACGCGGCGGCGGCAGGGGAGGGCAGTTTCATAGCCTCGGCGCTCACGGGAAATTGACCACCCGTGTTTGGATAGAGTTGACCACACCGAAATCAGGCGCTGCCATTTCGCAGGCTACTGAGCGTGGTGCCAGCATCCGCGCCGCAGGCGCGTAACTCCTTCCTCCTCATCGGACATCCTTAAGTCGACACGATCGTGCGTGGTGATGCCGCGTGGCAGTGAGCCAGAGGAGATTGGAAGCGCAAGTCGCGTCGATAGTCAACGCTTGGTGAGTATGGTTGGGTAAATTTTCGCGAGTGCCGAAGCTTTCCTAGCCTGAGGAAACCGTTTCGACGGTGACCGATGCGCGATAAACAGGCAATTCCCGGTAAAGCCGGTAACAGTCCGGCGGATCGGCTCCTCTCTCGTATTAGGAGATCATCCCCATGAATGAAAACAACGATAAGTGCGCTCATCCGAGTTGCCAATGCCGCGCGATGAAGGACAGTAACTTTTGCAGCACCTTTTGCGAGGGTCAAGGTGAGACGTTGGATATTCTGTGCGGCTGCGCCCACAATGGTTGTGCCGAGGCCCTACCCTGGGTTCCTGAGATTGTTCCAGCACTGTAGAGCAGGCGCTACCGCTAGGGGAATGCAGCTGTGGCGGACTCCCGGTCCCTTTCTGTTTCCGTCCTGGTTCCGGTTGGCACCGACAGGGTCTCGCACTGAGCCTATTTCTCAAAACCCCGTATATATGGGATGACGGGCGGGCGCGGTCCCATGTTGAATTGCATTCCGCGGGCCGAGCGGTAGGCCATGTCCATGAACGGCGTCTCGACGCGGCGACCGACGGGGGAGTGACGCCCGTTCTCCCAGTTTGATTCCATGTTGAACGACACAATTCCCGTAGAAAGCAGCAGACGCTCAGCGTTGTATGGTTCCTTTCGGGTCAACATCATCTCGACGAGCCAGTGCTCAAAGGCGTTGGCGGCGTGGTATTGGGAGTAGGGCCCAGGCCAGCCAAGCATCGAGATGATCGTGGGGTCCTTACGCCCCTCAATGTCGCCAGCGAAGGTCCAGCCGACATCCTGGACCGAGTAGACCGCCGCTTTCGTCCCGTCCCGATAGTCGACGATCGAGACGCGGGGTTCGCGGACGGCCTGCTGAAAGTTTCCGGGCTTCCGGTCAAAGCTTTTTCGCACGGCATCGAGCAGGTTGCCCGCCCAAGGATTGCGGTCGGTCCAGTTCCATGTTTCGGGCCCTTCGATGCATTGCACCGACTGGATGCCGGTCTCGCCGCCCTTGCGGCGTTCGACGAAAGACTGGAGCACGTCGACACAATGGAACAGGCTGCCCTCATCGCCAGCGCCGCCGGCCACCACCGACGCCTTTATGGGCGTATCAATATCAAGATCGATCTCGGGCTTCCGGAAGTAAAACGGAATGGAGGAACCGCCGGACAAGGGGAAATCCAGCTCTCTTGATTTGTCGAACATCCACTTGGCCTCGTTCCAACTGGTGGAGAGGTGCTTGTCGTTGAAGACGGGTACCGAGCGCTTGCTCTGCTCGAAAACCTGGACGATCTGTTGGTAGAGCCACCAGCGCGGATAGTATTTCTGCCCGTTGAGATTGTTGTGATAAACGCCGTGTTCTCCGACCAGCACCACCCCATCCACCGCCAGCGCCTTGGCCCCCAGGGTGAGGGCTTCGCTGACCGTAGTGAAGATCGGAATGCCCTTCGACTTGCAAACTTTCCGGCCCAATCCGCTTTCCTGGAGCTGATGGATGTAAACGGAGACGACATCCACCCGGGACGGAGTATGAGCGCCCTTCCACCAGTAGCCGTCCAGGAGCTTGGTGATGATCCAATCGGCATGGGAGCCCGGAGCGGCCCAGAAGGTGACGATACAGGCGATCCGGGGCCGTTTTTCCGCGCCATGCGAAACAGCACTGGCGGCGAGGCCGGCCAAAGCCGCTGTACCGGACATTGCCAGCAATTCACGCCGCCCGAAGACGGGGTGGAGGGCCATCGTGTTGTTTTCAGGCATGTAGTGCGAGCTCCTTGCCAATGGGATTGGGCGGGTGATGGTCCGCTAAATTGTACCTTTCAAGGAACTCGCGCACAACAGACTCGCTCCGGCGCCAGCGGTTTCGGAAGGTCGGCGGCCGAGGGGTCGGCGGCGAGCTGTGGATCTCGATTGGAACGGGGGTTTTCGTGCGGGAGTCAAAAATAGCGACAGGCCAGCCGCGAGGTTTCAGTTGAGGGCAATAAGGAGGTTGT
>JBBRIO010000300.1:0-6739 GCA_038220855.1 Bryobacterales bacterium
GCCGGCTGCGGCGCCGTCGGCTTCGGCCGCGTCTCCCACGCCTTCGCCGTCTGCATCCGCTCCTCCACCTCCCTCACCGAAGTCACGTACTGATCCAGCCGCGCCTTATCCTCGCTCCCCAACTCGCCCGCAAACCGCTTCGTCTCCTCCAGCAACGTATCCAAAATGCTCCCCCGGCTCTCCAGCCGATGCAACTGCCGCGCCACCGACTCCTTATCCCCCTGCACAAACAGCCGCTCATAAAGCTTCGTCGCACTATCCTCCGCCGGCAACAAAACCCCGTCCCGCGTCCACGAAAGGCTCCGATTCCCCTTGTCGATATTCACGCCCAGATTCAACGTCGGAAACCGCGTCACCTGTCCCAGCCTCTCCGCCGCAAACTGATCCATCGAAATCGAATTCCGAAAGCCGCTCTTAAACGCCCCCCGCGCCGCGTATGGTCACGATGCCAAGGCGCGAGAGGCGCAAATGACACCGGAACAACGACTACAATTTCATACCGAACACAGCGAGCCGGTGATGACGAAACTGCATGAATGGCTGGAGGCGCAGTTTGCCGAGCGCAAGACGGAGCCGAACTCCGGGCTCGCCAAGGCGATTAAGTACCTGTTGAATCATTGGCGGCCCTTGACGCTTTTCCTCCGTATCGCTGGGGCGCCGCTCGACAGCAATATCGTCGAAAGGGCGTTAAACCGGCTGTTTTGCAAAGAAAGAATGCATCGTTCTATCGGACACTGCATGGGGCGCCAATTCGTTTGAGTATCTGACGGAACTGCAGCGCCCTCGGCGAGAGATCGCGGCCAGCCCGGCGGAGTGGATGCCATGGAACTATCGCCAGACGCTGGATCGCGCCGGCGTGGGATGAGTGAAGCTGGCCGAAAAGGATGGTTTTCGGCCAGCTTCCGATACACTGCGAAAATGCCAACCAAACGGACGATTCCGAAGTCGAAATCGAAGAGGGTTTTTGGTCAGTCACGCAAACGTGCGAAAATGTTGCGGGCGGGGCTGTATGCGCGCGTCTCCACGGTGGATCAGCAGACGTTGCCGATGCAGATGCGGGCGTTGCGGGAATGCGCTGCAAAGCGCGATTGGACCGTGGTCGGCGCGGCCGCCCGCGCGATGCGTCAGCAACTGATCGACTCCGCGAAACGGCGTGACATTGATGTGGTTCTGTTTTGGCGACCGGACCGGTGGGGCCGTTCGGTCGCCGACCTGGTGTCGACATTGCAGGAACTGACGGCGCTTGGCATGGGTTTTGTTTCGGTGACGGCGGCTCTCGATCTGACCACGCCAGCGGGCCTGGCGATGGCAGGGATGCTGGCGGTGCTTGCCGCGTTCGAACGGGACATCCTCGGCGAGCGGGTCCGCGCCGGTTTGGGTCACGCCCGGCGCCAAGGCAAGAGACTCGGCCCGCCGCCGGCGGCTATGGGCAAAGCTCGTTCGGTCAGGCGCCTATTTCTGGCACGAATCAGTAAATCGGAGATCGCGCGGAGGCTGAAAATAGGCCGAACGTCGGTTCGGCGGATCCTGGCGCAAAAGAACTCTTGAGCTACGCACGCTTGCCGAAAGGACACAGCTCATCTAAACCTGACCGCCTCACGGCATCCCCTTTGCGGGGATCCGCAACGTCCTTTGCTGTTTCCCGCATACTTGGAGTTGTTATGAATTTCGACCGTCCGGTATTCGGCCCCGGCCCTGTCCTTTGGACTGGTGTCGCAGCAGGAACCCGGTGAGTCCCGTGGCGATGAGCAGCACACTCGATGGTTCGGGGACTTCGCTGGGTTGGCTAACATCGCCGAGCAGTTGAAAATCCATCTTGAGGCCTAATTGGCTGCCCCAGATCGGGCCTTGATTTCGAAGGGCAATAATCTCCGCGTTATTAGTGCTAGTTTGGGATCCCCAGGCCCAGACGGGCGTCGACTGCTCATCGCTCGCGTCGTTGAAGATGGACACCCAATAAATGATGTTCGGCTGCAAGGCCAAGGGGGCGATTGACGCTGAATAGTCGAACACGCAGCACGCTCCGGTGCGGTTCGGGTTGCTGACGGCAATCGAAACAATAAAACCCGGCAAGTCCCTCGGTCGGTCGAGTGATTGTGCCGGTGGGTTGGCTGGGTCGTTCTCAAAGAACTGAATTGTGAAGTTGTCGGTTACGTGCACCAAGGCCCGCGAGTAGGCCCCGTCCACTCGACGCCGGTGATGGTCGAAGCCCCGGGGTTCAGCCTGAAGTTGTCGGCACGAACGAAGGCGATGGCATCGCTGGTCGAAAAACTGTTGGTAACCGCACCGTTGTCATAGATGACGGCGGCCTGTGCTGTACTCACGGCGATGTCGGCGGCCAACACCGCGAAGGTCAAAGCAACCTGAATTGTTTTCATACGACTCCTGTTTTGGTAATTTCGACGAAGCTATGGGCTGAGCCGGTTCCTAGCGGCGAGCGCCATTTGTGTTCAGACTAGCCCGACTAGGAAACTGCATAAGGTGGCTCACTCGCTGGTAGTGTCTCAGTTTGGTCAAGAAGGGCACGGCTGCCGGTCGGCTCATGGGGAACGTGCTTGCGGCGATGGCGAACTTCGAGCGTGACCGGAACTACGAGCGGACCACGCTCGGCCTCGAGCGCGCCAGGGCACAGCGGGAAGTCGCCGGACGGCACCCGCGTGATTGTGGTTTTGCGGGGAAGTGGACGCGAGCGGCAAGAACTACGCTGGACTGGTCAAGCCGCTGCGTTGATGCGAGCAATCGCTTCAACGGTTGAACAAATCACCCCCCCTGCGGAAGTCACCCCGGACCACCGAGCATAGGCCGGTCCGAGTCCTATACGGTCGACCATGCGGGCTCCAGCACCCGTTTCGGCATCGCCGTGGACGCCGTGACACGCGAGGGGAAGCAGAGTTCCTACTCCGAAAGCGGCATGTCGGTGGCCATCGCCGCGTTTGGCGATGAATTTCAGCCCCCGACGGTGCTTTGGAGCACCAACACTTCCGGTGAGGAGGCGTTCAAGAACAAAGCCGAGCGCCTCCCGACTACCGAAGCGCCGATGAACTACACCGACACGGCGAACGGGACTTCCTCGGCGGCGCCTCAGGTCTCCGGCGCGGCGGCACTGCTCCTTGAGAAGAATCCCCGCTCGGCTATCGCGACGTGAAGGAAATCCTCATGAAGTCCGCGAGCCGAGACGGGCTGGATGGCACGGACGAGTTTGTCGTCAACAAGGGCGGCTTCTTCTCCAGCAATGCCTTCGGGGCAGGCCTTCTCAACGTAGCGGAGGCCCTGAAACTCGCTACGGATTGGAAAGTTGCCGGTCCGCTGGTCGATGCGGAAGCTAATGGTACTGGGGGGCTATCCCCGACAACGGTAATTTGGCCGAGGTTTCCTTCAACTTGCCGAACGCGAAGATCCGGGTGGAACACGTCGAAGTGACCGTAACCGTGAAGCATGCCAAGCGGGGCGATCTCTCCTTCGGGATCGTGTCTCCGGGCGGATACATTGCTGAAGCAGCCAGCCGGCCGAACGACGACAACGCCGATTTCACGGACTATACCTTCACCACCCCGCATTTCTGGGGTGAGTCGGCGGCTGGAGCGTGGAAAGTGGTTGTCTCCGACACCCGCGCCAATGGCACGGCCGGAACCTTGGGTGCCGTGAAGATCAAGGTCTACGGTACCGCCCAGTAATAAAATTGGAGGCCGCGGGGAGAACATCCCCCGCGGCCTTACCCCATCTTCTTTCGCACCACCCAAGTCGTCATCGCCCTCATCTGATGCACCACCGTCGTCTTCAACGGCTCCGCCCACTCCCCCCCCAACCGTTCCGTCAGCGCCTCCAGCAACGCCGCGTCCACCAGATACCGCTCCGATCCATCCAGCGACAAGAACCGCCGCCCCTTCACCCTCTCCACCTGGCCCTCCATCCCAATCGTCGATCCCAGCCGGCAGAAAAATAACCCGCCCGGCTTCAACACCCGCCACGACCCCGCCAGCATCGCCTCGAACTGCGCCTCGTCAGCCGCAAAATGCAGCACCGTATTGCTGATCACCACATCCGCGCAGCCATCCTCAAACGACATATTCTCTACGCCTTCAACCCGAAAATTCGACGCCGGCCGCCCCGGTGCAAACTGCCGCGCCAACACCCGCACACTCTCCACCGCATCCGCATTCAAGTCCGCCCCGAAAACCTCATACCCCTCCCGCAGCAAGTACACGAGGTTCCGGCCAAACCCACACCCCGCGTCCAAAATCCGCAGCCCCGAAACAATCTGACCCTTCAGAATTTGATCGAAAAGGTAGATATCGATCTGACCGAACTGCTCTTGAAGCGTGGGCTTAGACATCGGACCAACTTAGCCTGGCGACGCCCCCTCGTCAAGCCGTTTCTCAATGCGACCGGAGGTAAGCCAGCGCCCTTTCATAACCCGCTCGATCTACCGCCCTGCCACTCAGCCCTTCCAGCCGCCTAAGAAACAAGACACCGTCTCTCGACCTCGCGGTACGCCAATCCAAGCCCCGATCAACCAGCAGAATCATCACGTCCCAGCTTTGTACATCCACCGCGGCGAAGTAGAGTGTTCGCCCTTGATACCCAATCGCGGCCGAATTTGCCCCGCGGTCCACCAACAACTTCAGCTTCTCCGCGCCGTCCGGTCGCACCGCTTCGAAATATACTGGTTCCCCAGACAAATCCCTCTTGTTCGGGTCCCCCCCGGCGTCGAGCAACAGCGAAACCGCCGCCAAGCCTCCCAGGCGAATCGCCGTCGCCAGCGGCAACCCCTCTGGCGTCTGTAGGTTCGGGTCCGCACCTCCCTTCACCAACAATCGCATCACCTGAATCTCATCGGGCTTCTCCCGAAGTTGCTCCAAAGCCAGGCCCAGCAGCGTCCCCCCCTGTTCCCCCGGCGTGTTGACATCCACCTTCGGCAACAGCATCGCCACCTTACCCGCATCCCCCATCGAAATCGCCGCCCCCGTTTCCCGCAGCGGCCCCCGCGGGAAAATAGACTCATTTCCAGCTGCGTCGATCTTCAACGGCCGTTGCAACCAGGGGCCTCCGTAAAACCACGTCGCCAGAATCAGCGGAACCACCACCAGCAACATCGCCAGCAGCTTCAAACCAACCATCGTCGAGCGCACAAACAGCAGGCTCGACGCCCCCGGAAAGAGAAGGCACGCCACCAACACGAAAGCCGCAAGTCCCCAAGCGCCCCGCCACAGCACGATCCCGGCCAGCAAAAGCAGCACGCCGGCCAGGTCACACGCCACGATCGTCCAAAACGCAATCTTAAGCAGCATCGGAGAGTTCCGCCCCGCCTAGCATCGCGCATCGAGCCGCGCTAACTGATAAACCCATTCCGAATCGCAAACCGCACCAAGTCCCCCGTCGAATGAAGATTCAACTTCTCCATCAACCGGCTCCGATGCCCCTCCACCGTATACACGCTCAGGCTCAACTGATTCGCAATGTCCTTATTAGTGCTTCCCTCCGCGATCAGTTGCAGCACCTCCCGCTCCCGCGAAGTCAGCAAATCCACCGGATTCGTCACATGCTTCCGGTAGTCCGTCAGCACCGCATCGGCCACCGAAGGGCTCAAATAAGCCTCACCCCGCGCCACCGCCCGCACCGCGTCCAAAAGCGCATCGTCATCGGCGTCTTTCACCAAATAGCCCTTCGCCCCGGCCCGCAGCATCTCCCGCACGTAAACCGCGTCCCGGTGCATGCTTAACGCCAACACCCGCGTCCGCGGCGAAACCTCAGCGATCCGCCGCGCCGCCTCGATCCCGTTCAAACTCTCCATATTGACGTCCATAATCACCACGTCAGGCAGTGTCCGCTCCGCCTCCGAAACCGCCTCCAAACCATTCTTTGCCTCCGCCACCACCTCTAAATCCGGCTGCGCCGAAAGGATCATCCGGATCCCCTTCCGAACCACCGTATGATCGTCAGCCAGCAGAATCCGCGTCTTCTTATTCAGCATCGCCACCGCTGTCATCCGGGGAGGGATAGCGCGCCGGAGCCTGCACCTCCAGGCAGAGTCCTCCCGTTTTCTGATTCTTCATTTCGAAAATTCCTCCCACATGGCGGGCCCGCGCCCTCATCCCCACCATACCCAAACTTGGATTGGTCTGGACCTCGGCCGGCATCCCCCGGCCGTTATCCTCGATCCGCAGCAGCACCCGGTCGCCGCTTGTATCCAGCCGAACCTTCGCTTCCGTCGCTCCCGAATGCCGAGCTATATTCGTCAGCGCTTCCTGCGCAATCCGAAACAACTGAGTCTCCTGGTCATCGGCCAACCGCTTCGGTGATTGAGAAGTATAGTCCGCACTGATCTGCGTCCGTTCTGAAAATCGCTCGGTGAGCCATCGCAGTCCGGCGTCCAGCCCGAAATCGTCCAGAATCACCGGCCGCAGCAACTGACTCAGCTCCCGCACGTTCGCGAGCACCCCGTCCAGAATCTCCACGCATTCCACGCGATTCTCGACAAAACCCGGTCCGTCCATCCGCTTCAGCATAATCTTCAAGCCCGTCAGCGATTGGCCCAATTCGTCGTGCATCTCATGCGAAAACCGTCGCGCCACCACTTCTTGATCCTGCAACATCTGCCAGGAAACCCGGTCCAACTCCTCCGCCTGCCACTCCAATCGCCGAAACGCCCGCCGCGTACTCAACACCGTCGCCCCGGCGCAGCCAAAAGTAAGAACCAGACATACCCCCAGCACCACTTCCAACTCATCCAACAGCTCTT
>JBBRIO010000301.1:0-6683 GCA_038220855.1 Bryobacterales bacterium
TATTTAGGAAGGCAATAGACCCGTATTCCCCAAAAACGACCTACGGCAGCTTTGGCACATACTTGGCCCAGCAAAGCACTTTTCGCTGCTCACTACCACGCCTGTCAAGCGTTTTGCGCGGAGTTTTGCAAGAGCCTCACAGCCCATTGAGATTTATATTTCGCTTCTTTTGTTGGGGTTAGAAAAATCGTCGATTCGATTACTGGTGAGTAGGGGCGCAGAGTCGAAGCATGAGGATGACTCTTGCTTTTGTTCTGACTTCGACCTTGGCGGCGCAGACTACCGAGCGCGGCACGATGGTGGCCGCCAACCACCAGGCCCAGCAGGCGCAAGCAGCCGGTGAGTACGCCTTGGCGGAAGTACGGCTGCGTTATGCGTTGCGGGTATGGTCGCAGTTGCGACCAGGGGAACGAAATCCAGCGGACGAGGCGGTGCTGCACGGCAACCTCGCGGCGCTGTATGTAGAACAGCAAGAGTATGCTCACGCGTTGGCGGAATGCGAGCGGGCGCTGGCATTCCGCCGGACGGGCGAGTTACTCAATGGCGCGGGGATTGCGCTACAAGGGTTGGGACGGTGGAGCGAGGCGGAGGCGGCGTACGCCGAGGCGCTCGCGGGATTAACAGCGGGGAGTTACGAAGAGGCTCGCACACGGTTTAACCGGGCGACGGTGTGGGCGCAGAGGGGAGGGAAGGCGGAGGCGCTGTCGGAGATGGAGGCGGTGTTACCGCGAATGGAGAGTGATCCGCTGGCGTACGCGACCGGGCTATGGCAGGCAGCGACGTTGGTACCGAACGATCGGGCTCGGGCGTGGTTAGAACGGGCGCAGGGGATTCTGGAGCGGAACCGTGGGGGAGGGGTATTTTTGCGACGGATGGTGTTGGAGGCTAGGGCGGAAGCGGAGGAGAAGGCCGGCGAGAAGAAAAAGGCGCGACAGTTGCGGGAGGAAGCCGCGCGTCTACGGACACGGCCCAAGGCGGGGGTGTCCGTAGAAGCGTTGCGGCGGGAACGTTATTGAGCGAGGATGTCGTAGGTGGTGGTGCCAGCGACGCGAACCTTCTCATAGGCGGCCATCCAGACCTTGTGGTAGGGGGCAGCGGTGTAGGTCTTGAGGGCATCAGGGCCGCCTTCCATGGCGAAGCAAGCGCCATAGGAACGGACGACGCGGTTGGTTTTTTCAGCGGCGACGTCTTTTCCGCCGGCGACCAGTTTCTTGCGGGCTTCCGGGTCAACTGTGAACGTGGCGAGGGGTCCCCGGAGTTTGCCGGCCCACACCATTTTGATGGCCGGGATGTTCTTCGGCAGGGCGTCGGTGGCGGCGTAGAAAGCCTTCCAGTCAGCGTCGGTGGCCGTTTCAATCGGGGTATAGGCGAAGCAATGCATCATCGTCTTTTCGGCCGCGGTGGCTAAGCCGGCGGACATGAGTAGAGCGGCGGTAGCGGTCAGGATCGAGCTAATCTTCATAGGGTAATCTCCTCGCAATATGGTACCAAGTTCATTCGCCGCCTCGGCCGTCGGACGGCGCGTTTTCGGCGTTAATGGTAGGAAGCCATTTGGCGAGATTGCGTTTCACAAGAACGAGTTTGGGGTCGGCCGCCAGGTTCTTCCATTCGAGCGGGTCGTTGAGGCGATCGTAGAGTTCTTCGGTGCCGTCTTCGTAGCGGATGAACCGCCAGGCGTCAGAGCGGACGGAATGGTTGTTACGGAGGTAAGTGGTGATAGCGGGGCGGTCCCACGTGGCTTTGGAGTTGGCGAGCAGCGGACGGAGGGAGACCCCTTCGAGTTCGGAGCGCTTGGGGAGGCCGCAGAGATCGACGAGGGTGGGATAGACATCCATGAGGCTGACGGTACGATCGCAACGGCTGTTTGGCTTGGTGACGCCAGGGGCGACCATCATCAGGACATTGTGGGTGGCTTCTTCCCAGAGGGAGAACTTACGCCAATGAAGCTTTTCGCCGAGATGCCAGCCGTGGTCGCTCCAGAGGACGATGACGGAATTTTTCTTGAACTCGCTCTTGTCGTAAGCGTCGAGGAGGCGGCCGAGTTCGGCGTCGGCGAAGGCGATGGCGGCGAGATAGGCCTGGACGCCTTGCTTCCAGAGACCGGCGTCGGTGACAATTTTGTGGTCGCCGTTGGGCTTGGCGAATTTCTTGCCGATGGGGGGGACGTCGTCGAGATCGTCACCGTTAATTTTGGGAAGGATGATGGAATCGAGCGGGTAGAGATCAAAGTACTTCTGCGGAATGTGCCACGGAAGATGGGGTTTATAGAGGCCGCAGGCCAGGAAGAGCGGCTTATCCTGCTTGGCGTTCATCTGTTCGGTGACCCATTCGACGACTTTGTGGTCGCCCATGGCTTCATCGGTGACGGTGAGAGGGCCCCAATCGAGGTTGCCGCCGGGGAGGCCATTGGCCGGAAGTTTGGCGGGTTTGGGGTCAACAGGCTTCTGCTGCTTCTTCGAGGGGAAGTAGGCGTCCCAGCTTTCGGGGTCGGCGTAGGAGTCGTGGTAAGTTTTGCCGGACCCGATGGAACGATAGCCGTTGGCGGTGAAGTATTGGGGCAGAGTGACGGCCTTGGCTAAGACCTTCGCTCCGCGCCAGGGTTGGCTGTTGGTATAGACGCCGGAGGTGGAGGGGCGGATGCCGGTCATGAGCGCGGCGCGGGAGGGGTTGCAGAGCGGGGCGGCGCAGTGGGCGCTCGTGAAGAGGGTTCCCATGGCGGCGAGTCGATCAAAGTTCGGGGTCTTTGATTGGGGATGACCGCCGAGGCAACCGATCCAATCGTTCAGATCGTCGACGGCGATGAACAGGACATTTGGCTTGGCGGGTGCGGCCGAAACCAGGGCGGTGGCACCGAGGGCGGCAAGGAAGGCTCGTCTTTGCATGGGGGTGCTGATAGGATATCTCAGCGCCATGAAATTTTTCGTACTACTTGTGATGCCGCTGTTGGCGGCCGATCCGTTCCTGCTTTTGCGTCAGGGAGACTCGGCGACAATTGATGCTCGGGCGGCTAAACCGGACGGGT
Source organism: Bryobacterales bacterium (assembly GCA_038220855.1). Classification (GTDB taxonomy): domain Bacteria; phylum Acidobacteriota; class Terriglobia; order Bryobacterales; family Bryobacteraceae. The sequence goes on from JBBRIO010000301.1 coordinate 3,023, forward strand.
CGACGGCGTTGATGTACGCGGTGCTGACGGCGGATGCCGGGGCGGTACGGAACCTGCTGGAGCGCGGAGCGGACGTGAATGCGGCCAATCGGGACGGGTATACGGCGCTGCACTTTGCCGTTTATGACGACGTGAAGACTTCGCTACTGCTGGCGAAAGGGGCCGATGCGAAGGCAGCGACGACGGCGGGGGTAACGCCGTTGCTGGTGGCGGCGGGGCGGCCGGGAGCGATTGAGACGGTGAAACTGTTACTGGCGGCCGGGGCGGATCCGAATGTGGCGAATCGCGGCGGATTGACGCCCATCGACCGGGCGGCAGCGGCGGGCGACGTGACCGTGCTGCGGGCCCTCTTCGATGGTGGGGCGAAGATTGCGGCGAAAAGTCCGGCGGTTTACCACAGCGTAAAAGTAAGTTGCCAACCCTGCGCGGAGTTACTCCTCGAAAAGGGAGCCGGGGTGAACGAGATTGGTGCGCGCCGAGAGACGGCGCTCCATAACGCCGCGATTCGGCACCATCTGCCGCTGATGAAGATGTTACTGAGCAAAGGTGCGACCGTGGATACCCAGGACCTGCGCGGGTACACGGCGCTGATGCGGACGGCGATTTCGTTCGACCGGGATGGGGCGGCGACCGCGCTGTTGCTGAAGGCTGGCGCCAAGACGGACGTGCCGGATGAAGATGGGAACACGGCGTTGACGATGGCTCTGCGGTTTGGCGATACGGCGATAGCGAAGTTACTACGGGAGGCGGGGGCGAAGGGTGCTGCGGAGAAGCTACCCGCCCCTTCGACGGCGGGGGCCAAGACGCCGCAAGAGGCGCTGGCGCGGGCGATTCCGCTGTTGCAGACCACAGGACCGGCGGTTTGGAAGACCCGAGGCTGCACAAGTTGCCACAGCAACCATCAGCCGAGTGCGGCGTTGGCGGCGGCCAAAGCGAATGGAATTCCTTATGATGAAGCGGCCGCGCATCGCGAATTGCGCGTGCTGGTAGCGATGGAGTCGCGGACGATTCCGAACCTACGGACGGGATTTTCGGTGCCGGAGATTACGGGCTATGTCCTTGATAGTTTGACCACCCAAGGCTACGAGGCGGATAAGCTGACCGACGCTGAGGTCCAGTTACTCGCCTTCTTACAGGCACCGGATGGACAAGTAAAAGCGCGGGAGTATCGGGTGCCCCAGCAGTATAGCTCTATAACGGCGACGGCTTACGCCATCCGTGCGTTCACGGCGTTTCCGATTCCGGGCCGGGCGGAGGAGTTTTCGGGGCGGATCGGGCGGGCCCGGCGCTGGCTGGAGCTACAAAAACCAATCGGATTGGAAGAACAGGCACTGCGACTGCTGGGCCTGCGCTGGGGCAAGGCCAAGCCTTCTGTAATCGCCAAGGCGGCCGATGAGTTACGGGCAGCGCAGCGCGAGGACGGGGGCTGGGGACAACTCGCCGATCTGCCGAGCGATGCGTACGGAACAGGATTGGCGCTGCATGCGCTGGACGAAACGAACCCGAAGGCAATTGCCTATCTGCTGCGGACGCAGTACGCCGATGGATCGTGGTTTGTCCAGACGCGCGCCCATCCATTGCAGCCGAAGATGGACAGCGGATACCCGTTTGGGTACAACCAGTGGATCTCGGCGGCCGGGGCGAGTTGGGCGGTGGAAGCACTGGCTAAAGCTGTTTTGCCGCGAAAATAATTTGGCCGGTGTGCAGTTGGAAGTGGCCGACGATGTGATAAATGAGTTCGAGGACCGAGTTGAGGCCGGGCGGGACGATGAGGTCGGCCGGTAGCGGGTCGGTTAAGCGGGACGCCGGAAGGGTGGAGAGGACTTGGGTGGCTTCGGCGATGGTCGAATTCAGAAGGCCGGGAAGATCGTCATGGGCGGTAGAGGAGAATTCGGCGGCGCGGTCCCGGATGTTGGGTTGGCCGTCGATGCCGTGGCCGATGTAGTAGCGGACGTTGCCGCACAAGTGCAGGATCAGATTGCCCACCGAGTTCTCGGTTGGCTTGTTTTTGGCCCAAATCTGCTCCGGCGTGAAGAGGGGTAGGCGCGCTTCGATGGCGGCTTGCATTTGTTGCAGCTTCCAAACGGAATGGGAGAGGAAGAGTTGCTCGGGGGTGTTCATGAGAGGATTCCTTTGACGACGTCGCCGCTAATGCCGGTGAGGCGGACGTCGAGGCCTTGGTACTTCAGAGTAAGTCGCAAATGGTTAATGCCGAGTAAGTGCAGCAATGTGGCATGGAGATCATGCACGCTGACTGGGTTATCAACGGCGGCATAGCCGAGGTCGTCGGTCGAACCGTAGACGGTTCCGGCCTTGATGCCCGCCCCGGCCATCAGGTAGGAGAAGCCTTTGATGTGATGGTCCCGACCGTCGCCGCCTTGGGACATCGGCGTACGGCCGAATTCCCCGCCCCAGATGACGAGGGTATCGTCGAGCAGGCCGCGCTGTTTTAGGTCCTTGATCAACGCCGCAGTGGGACGGTCCACCTCTTCGGCTTTGTAACCGACGCCCTCCTTCAACTTGTTGTGGTGGTCCCAGTCGCGATGGTAGAGCTGGATAAAGCGCACGCCGCGTTCGGCCAAACGGCGCGCCAACAGGCAGTTGGAGGCAAAGGAGCCGTCTCCGGGTTTGGCGCCGTAGTCCTCGAGAACGCTGTTGGGTTCGGTCGAGAAATCCATCAGACCGGGGACACTCGACTGCATCCGGTAGGCCATTTCGTACTGGGCGATTCGGGTTTGTACTTCGGGGTCGCCGAGGGCTTGCTGCTCCAGGCGTTGGAGGGCGGTGATCGTTTGAATCGACTGCTGCTGCATTTTGGCATCCACGCCGCGGGGATTTTCAATGTATAGCACCGGGTCCCCAACAGACTGGAATTTCACGCCCTGAAACTTCGACGGCAACATTCCAGCCGACCATTGGCGAGCGGCGATGGGCTGGGCTTGGCCGCCACGGCCATTGGAAACCATGACGACATAGCCGGGTAAGTCCTGCGCCTCCGTGCCGAGGCCATACACGGCCCACGAGCCCATGGAGGGGCGACCGGCGAGGATGGAACCGGTATTCATCAGCGTGTGGGCTGGATCGTGGTTAATCTGCTCGGTCCACATGGAGCGAACAAGGCAGACATCGTCGATGATGCCGCCGATATTCGGCAGCAGGCTTGAGATTTCGACGCCAGCTTTCCCGTAGCGCCGGAAGGGGAATTGCGGGCTAAAACAGAGCAGTGGCTTGCCCTGGAGTTGGGCGATCTGTTGGCCCTTAGTGAAGCTTTCCGGCATGCCTTGGCCGTGCATCGCGGCGAGCTTGGGCTTGGGATCGAAGAGTTCGAGATGGGAGGGGCCACCGGCTTGATAGAGGAAGATGACCCGCTTGGCCTTGGCCGGATGATGAAGGCCGGAGCCGGCCCCGAGCAGGGACTGCAGAGCGGTGAGGCCAAAGCCGGCGGCGGTGCGGCCGAGAAAGGCGCGTCGATGGAGTGGGGTCATGGCTTAGTTCCTCGTCACGGTGCCGTGGAGATTGAGAATGGCGCGGGCGACGGTCATCAAGGCCGCCACTTCGACATCGTGCTGGGGGGCCAAACGGGGGGCCTCGCCGACACTGAGCAGTTCCGCCGCGTGAGCGGGCGTGAGCCGGGTTTTCGATGTTTGATAGAGATCGTTCA
>JBBRIO010000302.1:0-6676 GCA_038220855.1 Bryobacterales bacterium
ACGGCGATCTGCGCGCGTTCGAGGGCCGCGGCGAGTTCCCGTTCGAGCAGCGCTTTGCGGGAGGACTCGCGGCCAATCCGTTGGTCTTCCAACTGACGGCGGGCGCGAAGAGTCTTGTACTCCAGCAACGGGAAGGTGACCGTCGCACCGACTGCCCAATTGCCGACCGTCGGGCCGAGGCCGTTCGCGCCGCCCGGGTAAGGGCCGTTGAGGTTGGTGCCGGAACCGCGACCGAAGACGTTGGCTTGGGTGTTGAGCCGCGGGTACCAGCTTTTATCCAGGATGGTTTGGCGCGACTTGATTTCGTCGATGGCGGCTTGTTGCTCGCGGAGGTGAGGATGAGTGGCGGCGATGCCCGCGGGCGGGGTAATCGAGGGAAGGGAAGTGAACGAATTTTTCGGAGCGGCCGGGCCCGTGAACTGAGCCAGTGACGCCCGAGCCGTGGAGGCGGACTGTTCGGCGCGGACGACCTGGGCTTCGGCCAGCAGGACTTCCGATTGGATCCGCGAAAGGTCGGCCCCGGGGCGAAGTTCCGATTGCACTAGTGCCTCCGTCAGGCGGACCAGTTCTTGCGAACGGGTGACGGCCGCTTGCGCGGAAAGCACGGTCTGCTGCGCCGCAAGCGCGGTCAGATACGCGTCAGCCGTGGCCGTCGCCACTTCGAGTTGCGTCCGCGCGACGCCGGCTTCGGCCCGGAACTTCGACGACGCTGCGCTCGAAACCTCCGCCTCGCGGCGACCGAAATCAAACGGCTCCCAACTAACCATCAAGCCGACCGCGGTTCCCCAGACGTTGCCGAAGCCAGCACCCGTCGGCAGCAGCGGACCACTGATCGGCGAAACGACCGTCTGCGGCAGCAACATCCCGAACACGTTATTGGCCGTCGCGCGATTGATCTGGCCGAGCATCTCGGCACGCGGCAGGTAAGCGAGGCGGGCCAGGTTAATCCCCGCGGCGGCTTCGGAAACCTGGTCGAGGGAAATCTGAACCGACGGATACTTCGCCGTGGCTTGCTTGACCGCCTCGGGCAGTGAGATTTCCTGCCCCAGAGCGCAAGTACACAAAAAGAGCGGGATAAAAATTCGGGTCAACTACGAAACTATACCACCGCCGCCGGGCTCCCTTGCGATGCCGCGTTGGGAGCTACGGATGAACCGGACGAGGTGATCCGTCAGCGGCCCCGGGAACTCCGCTTCGATCCGGGCCAGCGCGTCGGCCTGCTTCAGATGGCTTCGGTACAAAAGCTTGTAGGCTTCCTTGAGCGGGGCGACGTCGGAGGCCTTGAACCCGGCTCGACGGAGGCCGACCACGTTCAGCCCGCAAGGCGTGATGTTGAAATCGGTATAGAGAAAGAACGGCGGAGCGTCGAGGTTGACCCGCGTATTGCCACCGACCATCGCCAGCCGGCCGATCTTCGAAAACTGATGGACGACGACGCCGCCCGACAAGAAAACCTGGTCTTCGATCGTCACGTAGCCAGCCACCAGCGCGCAACTGGCGATGGTGCAGTAGTTGCCGATCGTCGAATTGTGGGCGATATGCCCGGAGGTCATGATGTAGTTGTGGTCCCCGATCGTGGTCACGGATTCCGGCTTGGTGCCCCGGGAGATCGTATAGTGCTCCCGGATTTTGTTGTAATGGCCGATGGTGAGGTAGGAGCGTTCGCCCGTGAAAGCGCGGTCGAGCGGGTCGGTGCCGAGCACAGTGTGGGCGGAGATTTCGTTGTGATCGCCGAGTGTCGTCCAGCGCTTGACGAAGACGTAAGGCTCGAGCAAGCAGTGCGCCCCGATCGAGACGTCGGCTTCGATCAGACAGAAATCGCCGACGACGGTTTGCGGCCCGATGTGGGCGGAAGGATGGACGTGGGCGGTGGGGGCGATGTGCGCCGAGGGATCGATGGCCATTGAACGTTATCATAGCGTTCAAGCTATGAAAGTACGGGAAATCGCGACGATGCTGGGCGCCCCTTGGACGGGCGACGGGGAACGGGAGATTGTGGGGGCGGCGCCCTTGGCCGAGGCCGGCGAGAGCGAACTCAGCTTCGTCGGAAACGCGAAGGGAGCAAAGGCGGCGGAGGCCACGCGGGCGGGTTGTTTGCTCGTCACCCCGGGGACGGAGTTGGCGGCAACCATGGTTTTCGTCCCGCAGCCCCGCAGCGCGTTTGCGCGGTGCCTGACGGTGCTCTATCCCCGCCGGCGGGCGGCGGTCGGGGTCCATCCCACGGCGGTGTTGGGCGAGGGCGTGGAGTTGGGCGAAGGCGTCAGCGTCGGTCCACAGTCGAGCATTGGCGCAGGAACCAGCATCGGGGCCGGCAGTGAGATTCAAGCCGGGTGCGCGATCGGTGCGCGGGTGACGATTGGCGAAGATGCCCTCCTCCATGCGCGGGTCACAATTTATGACGGCGTGAAAATCGGAGCCCGCGCCGTCTTGCACTCCGGCAGCGTAATCGGGGCCGACGGCTTTGGCTTCGTCATGCACGAAGGCCGCTATCAAAAATTCCCTCAGGTCGGACGCGTCGAGATCGGCGATGATTTCGAACTTGGCGCCAACGCTTGCGTTGACCGTGCTGCCCTCGGCGTCACCCGGATTGGTGACGGCGTGAAGATCGACAACATGGTGCACATCGCCCATAACTGCGAGATCGGCAACCACGTCGTGATCGCCGCGCAAACGGGGCTCTCGGGCGGCGTCGTGGTCGAAGAGTACGCGATCATCGGCGGTCAGGTCGGCATCGGGGATAAAGCGCGGATCGAATCGAAAGCGATCCTCGGTTCCGGCTGCGGTGTCCTGACGTCGAAAATCGTACATGGCAATCAGGTCGTTTGGGGCACCCCGGCGCGGCCATTGAAAGAGTATCTAACGCAGCTCGCCAACATCACGAAGGTGGGCGAGTTGCGGCAGCAAGTGAAGGCCCTGGGGGCGCGCCTAGACGCTTTGGATCGGCAGCGCGACGCGTAACCGAAGTTCGCCGGCGGTATCGACCGATAGATCGCAACTACCCCCGTGAACCTCCGCGATACGCCGAACGCTGGCCAAACCAAGGCCCGCGGCGGGGGCCGGATGCTCCTCAAACGGTAGGAACAGACTGTCAAAGGAGCGGGCGTCGAGCCCGGGGGCTTCGGTCGAAAACAGGATGATCGCTTGGTTCGCTTCCACGTAGGTAGCGACCTCCACCGGATCCGCTTGCCGCGCCGTTCGCAGACAGAAGCGGAGCGCGGTCGTCAGCAGATGCTGCATCTGCGCCAGATCCAAGCTCACCAGCGGAAACGAGTCGGCGAGATCGACGAACACCGCATCCTGATCCTCCGTGCTGAAGCGGCTGAGCACGGCTTCGAGGATCTCGTGGACATCGTGCAGCGCCGGGCGGGCCGGGGCGGATTGCAGATAGTGAACGGCGTCGGACAGGATCCAGCCCGCTTGCTCGATCAACTGCCGCAACTTATCGATCTGTTGCCGGGCCTTCGGATCTTGCACCACCGTCAGATGCAGGTAATAGGTGATCGCTTCCATCGCGCTGAGCGGCTGACGGAGTTCGTGAGCGAGTTGGCCAACAACGGTGGCGGTATTGGCGGCGCGGGGATCGGCTTCAGTTAACAACAACAAATCAGTGTAGCGCGGGGCGGGAGTACAATCCGGGGGCAAAATGTTCATGCCCAGAGGTCTCGAAGTGTGATACCGACCAGCACCAGGGTCAGGCCAATCATGGTGACGACGGCGGTCCAGGCGACCCCGTTATAGGCCGGGGAATTGGTCCAGTCCCGCATGATCGATTTCCGGTTCACAATCAGCACCATAAAGATCAACACGAACGGCAGCATCACCCCGTTGATGACCTGCGAGAGCAGAATCATCCGCACCAGCGGGAAGCCCGGGATCAGAATCACGCCGCCGCCAACGACAATCAGCAAAGTAAAGAGCCAGTAGAAAATCGGAGCCTCGTTCCAGCGTTTGTTTACGCCCGATTCGAAGCCGAGGCCTTCGCAGACGGTGTACGCGGTCGACAGCGGCAGAATGCACGCGGCGAACAGCGAAGCGTTAAACAGACCGCCTGCGAAGAGCAAATAGGCATAGTCGCCAAAGGGCTTCAAACCGAGCGCGGCATCCGTCGAGTCCTTGATATCCCGCGGGGCCACCGTCCAAATCGCGCCGGCGCAAGCGACGATGATGAAGAACGCAATCACGGTCATCACCACGCAGCCGACGATCACCTCAATGCGCGACTCAATGTAGTCCTTCGCCGTCACGCCTTTTTCCACGATCGCCGCTTGGAGATAGAACTGCATCCACGGCGCGACCGAAGTGCCCACCATCGCGATCAGCAACGTGATGTAGGCGGGGTCGAAAATCAGCACCGGCGTCACGCTGTAGATCGCCGCTTCCTTCCAATCCGGCTTCACCAGTACGCCGGAAATTATGTACGAGACATACAGCAACGTGGCAAACAGAAAGATCCGCTCCACGCTCGCGTAGTTCCCTTTCACCACCAGCAGCCACACGATCAACGCCCCAATCGGAACGGAGATATAGCGAGAGACGCCGAACAGTTCGAGCGAACTGGCAACGCCGGCGAAGTTCGCCATGACGTTCGTCAGGTTGGCCGCGACCAAAGCCACCATCATGAAGAAGGTGGTCCGCAGCCCGAACTCCTCCCGGATCAGATCCGACAGCCCCTTGCCCGTCACCGCCCCCATACGGGCCGTCATCTCCTGGGTCACGATCAACAGAGCCATGATCGGTAGCAGCGTCCATAGCGGCAGATAGCCATACTTGGCGCCGGCCTGGGAATAGGTGAAAATGCCGCCCGCGTCGTTGTCCACCACGGCCGTAATGAAGCCCGGCCCGATGACGGAGAAGAACACCGCGATGTGGTACTTGAGTCGTTGGAACATGGCCTAGAGACTCCTTAAAAGGGCGATGATATCGTCGGCGTGAATCACCCCCACGAGCCGCTTTTGCTTGTCGAGCACAGGCAAGGTGAGCAGGTTGTACTTGTCGAAAATCTCGGTGATCCGGTCCTGCTTTTCGGTCACCAGCACCGAGAGCAGGCGTTCCGTTTGAAGCTCAGCGAGCGGCTCCGAGCCGGCCACCGTGAACAGCCGGGCGAGCGGCACCGCACCGGTCAGCCTCTCCTCGCCGTCAATCAGAAATAGCGTATTCAAGTTGTCGATGATCTCGGCGTTCGCGGCAATGGCGGCGATCGCATCGCCAACGGTCGAGCCGGTAGGCAGTGTGATGTATTCGGTCGTCATCAACCTCCCCGCCGAATCCTCCCGATGTTCAAGCAGTTCGCGAACCTCGGCCTTGGGTTCGTTTTCCATCTCTTCGAGGATGGCGTCGTAAGTGTCCTGGTCCAGGTCGCCGAGCACGTCGGCGGCCTCATCCGGCGACATCTCTTCGATGATATCGGCCGCCTTGTCTTCGTCCAGCGATTCCAGAATGCTCGACTGGATTTCCGGTGAGATCTCCGACAAAGTATCCGCGGCCATTTCGCTATCAATCGACTCAAAAATGGCTTCCCGATCCTCCGGGCCCAGCGCCTCGACGATGTCGGCCAGGTCAGCCGGATGAAGATGCTCCAGCCGGTCGTGCGAGATGTTCAAATGGAGACGCCGCTGCGGGTCGCTCTCGACGATGTTGCAGACCTGCCAGTTGATCGAGTTCGGCGGAATCGGCATCATCAGCCGCCGGATCAGCGGACGCGGCAGCAGCCCCTGCGTCACCCTTCGGAACATGCTCCGCAGGCCAATGTCGACTTCGACGATGCGCAATTCGTCGTAACCCAGCGAGTTGTCCAGGTTGAAGGTGACATCGGAAACGCGCACCACTTTCCGGCCATCCACGTCAATAATCTGCTGGTCGAGAAGGTCGCGACCGATCCGCAGCATGTACTCGTCGCGATGGTACGGCGTCAGCAACTCATCGCGCAGCCACAGCCCGTCGAGGTTGATCCGGTCAACTTGGTCATAGCGCACGGTGAGCCAAGCCGGCCCCCCGCCCAGCAGGAACCGGTCGACGCGAATGGCGTCAACCAACGGGACTAGCGCCGCGTCGCGGATACGTCCGAGTTCTCGGCCCTTAAGGTCGTAGACCCGAAGTCCGAGTAACTCGGTGAAGAACAGATGGTTGATGAGCGGCATGGGCTTGCGTCCATAGCGGCCTACTTCAACTTCTCGGCGAACAGGGCGTTCACGGTGCCCGGGTTCGCTTGGCCGCGCGAAAGCTTCATCACTTGGCCAACCAGGAATCCGATGACGGTCGTTTTGCCGGCCTTATACTGCTCCACTTGTTTCGGGTTGGCGGCCAAAACTTCATCCACAAACTTTTCGAGCGCCCCGGAGTCGCTGATCTGCTTCAGCCCTTCCCGTTCCATGATCACCCCCGGCGTGTCGCCCGTCTCGTACATCTTCGGGAAGATGTCTTTGGCCAGCTTGCCGGAGAGTTCGCCCTTGATAATCAACCCGATCATCTCGCCCAAATGCTCGGCCGAAATCGGCGAATCCGCGATCTCCTTGCCGTCGGCCTTCAGCAGCCCGGCCAAATCGCCCATCACCCAGTTAGCGGCCTGCTTGGCGTCGCCGCACGCCCCGGCCGCCCGTTCAAAGAAGTCGGCGATCTCCCGCGTCACCGTCAGCACTTGCGCATCGTAGTCGCTCAGCCCATAGGCCGTCGCGAAACG
>JBBRIO010000303.1:0-6653 GCA_038220855.1 Bryobacterales bacterium
CTCCATTCCGGCGGCATAAAAATTCGTACGGACTCGACTGGCAACGTTCCCTCCGACGCCTCCCTCTACGAAATCGTCGCCGCCTTCGAACGCCAGCGCATCATTCAAGTCCTCGAAACCGTCAACTATTCCCAGACCGAAGCCGCCGAAATGCTCCGCATCCCCCTGTCTACCCTCAACCAAAAAATCAAACGCCTCTCCATCGATATCAAAAAGGGCAGCCGTCCCGCTTGATCCCCGCTCGAGTTCCCACTTGTTAACGAATACCGTCTTGACACTTTCATGAGAACTCCCAGACAACTTTTTTAGCGAGTTCGGATACTCTTGCCCTACGAGATCCAACATGGGCACCATTCTCGAAACGCAACAAACTGCGAAGCACGCGAACTTACCCGCGGAAGTTGCCCATCGCCATCCGCCGGGCCGAAGGCCTCTACGTCACCGACGTCGACGGACGCGTTTTTATGGACTGCCTCTGTGGTGCCGGAACCCTCGCCCTCGGCCATAACCACCCCGCCGTCTTCGCTGCCAATCGCGACCATCTCGACCAAGGCTACCCCCTCCATACCCTGGACCTCACCACCCCCGTCAAGCACCGCTTCGTCGACGAACTCCTCTCCACCCTCCCTCCCCAATTCGCCGCCCACGCCCGCGTGCAGTTCTGTTCCCCCTCCGGTGCCGACGCCGTCGAAGCCGCTATTAAACTCGTCAAAACCACCACCGGTCGCCCAGGCATGGTCGCCTTCCAAGGCGGCTACCACGGTCAAACCCACGGCGCTCTCGCCCTCATGGGCAACCTCGGCCCCAAAGTGCCCGGCCTCATGCCAGGCGTCCAGTTTCAGCCCTATCCCTACTCCTACCGCTGCCCCACGGGCCACCCCAACTGCACCGAATGCTCCTGTGCCGATTTCACCCGCCAGCAGCTCACCGACCCCGAAAGCGGCATCCCCCAACCCGCCGGCATGATCCTTGAAGTCGTCCAGGAGGCGAGGGCGGCGCCATCCCCGCCCTCGCCTCCTGGCTCCGCCAAATCCGCCAAATTTCCACCGACTGCTCCATCCCCCTCATCTTCGACGAAGTCCAAACCGGCTGGGGTCGCACCGGCACTCTGTACGCCTTTGAAAATTCCGGCGTCGTCCCCGACGTCCTCGTCCTCTCGAAGGCCATCGGCGGCGGCCTCCCCCTCGCCATGGCCACCGGCCTTGCCACCCTCGATTACATCCGCGACCACGACATCCTCGGCAACGTCCAGGAAATGGGCATCCGCTTCCTCGAACGCCTGCTCGACCTCAAACAAATTCACCCCTTCATCGGCGACGTCCGCGGACGCTGCCTCATGCTCGGAATGGAAATCGTCGACCCCGAAAAAACCGATTCTCTCGGCCGCCCCCTCGCCGACGGCCAAAAAGCCCGCGAAATCCAAGCCGCCTGCTTCCGTCGCGGCCTTATCGTCGAACTCGGCGGTCGCCACGGCGCCGTCATGCGCCTCCTCCCCCCGCTCAATATCACCGCCGCCCAAGTCACCGCCGTCTCGAACATCATCGCCCAAGCCTGCCAGGCCGACGCCCATGTCTAACCCCTTCGCCCAGCACTTCTACGGCCCCGGCTCCAACCACCAGGACTGGCTCCACCAAGCGCAACGAGCCCTCCAGCCTTCCCCTCAAGCCTACTCCGGCGCCACCACCCCCGCCCTCCTCGCCCGCCTCCGCCTCATCGCCCAGCACTCCATCCAACCCTGGCACTCCCACACCGCCGCCCATCTCCACACCCCCGTCCTCCTGCCCGCCCTCGCCGCCGAAGCCTTCCTCTCCGCCCTCAACCACTCCATGGACTCCTTCGACCAGGCCCCCCCCGCCTCCGTCCTCGAACAAAAGGTCCTCGCCTGGCTGACCCAGTTGGCCGGACTCCCCCTCACCGCCGGTGGAACTTTCACCGCCGGAGGCACCCAAAGCAACTACATGGGCCTCCTCCTCGCCCGCGACCACTTCTGCCTCTCCCAATTCGCCTGGTCCGTCCGCGAAAAAGGCCTCCCGCCCCAGTTCCCCCGCCTTCGCTTCCTCTGCTCGGAAGTCGCCCATTTCAGCGTTAAAAAAGCCGCCATCCAACTCGGCCTCGGCCTCCAATCCGTCGTCAAAGTCCCTTGCGACGCCTCCTTCCGCATGCGTCCGGATCGCCTCCGCGCCGAAATCGCCTCCCTCCGCCAACGCGACCTCCTCCCCGTCGCCATCGTCGCCACCGCCGGCACCACCGACTTCGGCTTCATCGACGATCTCCAGCAAATCGCCCGCATCGCCTCCGAAGAAAACATCTGGCTGCACGTCGACGCCGCCTACGGCGGAGCCCTCCTCCTCTCCCCCCGCCACGCCTCCCTCCTCGCCGGCCAGCGCCGCTTCGATTCCATCCGCGTCCACGCCGACTATCTCAACTCCGAATCCCGCGGCGCCGAAGGCATCCCCGACCTCGTCACTAGGTCGCTGCTCACCACGCGCCGCTTCGACGCCCTCAAACTCTGGGTCAGCTTCCAAGCCCTCGGCCGCGTCGAATTCGCCGCCATGATCGACCAACTCGTCGCCCTCGCCGCCTCCGCCGCGGCCGTCATCAAAGCCTCCCCGCAGCTCGAACTCCTCACCGAACCCCAATTCGGAGCCGTCGTCTTTCGCTTCCGCCCCGTTCTGGATGCCAGCGATTCGATCAACGAGGCCATCCCCCGCGTGCTTTTTGAACGCGGCCAAGCCGTCGTCGGCCACACCGTCGTCCGCGGAAAACCCTGCCTCAAACTAACCCTCTGCAACCCGGCCGCCACCCCGGACGAAATCCACCAGCTCCTTGACCTCATCACTGCCACCGGCGAAGAAATCGCCCTCCTCGCTCCCGCCCTCCGCGAATCCGTTCAAAGATAATAACGATGGACCAAATCCCTAATCTCGTTCTCCTGGTAGCCGCGGCCCTCGCCTACACCGTCGGCGGCGTCTGCATGAAGTACTCGGAAGGCCTCACCCGCCTCCCCCCCTCGCTCGCGGTCGGCGTCCTGTTCCTCTTCGGAGCCGCCTGCCAAGCCCTCGCCATGCGCCGAGCCGAAATGTCGGTCGCCTACATCTTCGTCCTCGGCCTCGAGTCGATCCTCGCCTTCGCCTTCGGCGTCGCGTTCTTCTCGGAAGCCGTCACCGCCTCCCGCCTTGCCGCCGTCGGCTTCATCACCCTCGGCATCGTCCTGCTCCACCGCTAACCCAAAGGCCTATCGAATACTCAGCGTCCCCCCGTCCACCGGCAACCCCACGCCCGTAATGAACTCCGCCTCGTCGCTGCATAAAAACAGCGCCGCGTGCGCCATCTCCTCCGGACGCCCCATCCGTCCAATCGGCTGCGCTTTCGATAACTTCTCGAACATCTCGGCCTCCCGTCCCGGATAGTTCTTCGCGATGAACCCATCCACAAATGGAGTATGTACCCGCCCCGGCAGCAACGCGTTGCACCGAATCCCCTTATCCAGAAAATCCTTCGCCACCGAGTAAGTCATCGCCAGCACCGCGCCCTTACTCGTCCCGTAAGCAAACCGGTCCGCAATCGCCATCACCGACACACACGAAGCCAGGTTCAGCACGACCCCGCCCCCGTCCGCCACCATATGCCGCAGCGTCGACCGCAAACAGTTCGCCGGCCCGAAAACATTTACCCGCTGCACCCGCTCAAACTCCGCCTCGCTCGTCGTCAGCGCGTTCCCCACGTGCGCAATCCCGGCGTTGTTCACAAGGATGTCAATCCGGCCCCGCCGCCCGTGGATCTCCTCCACCACCGCCTCCACCCGTGCCCCATCCGCCACGTCGCACACGCTCACCACCGCCCCGTCCACGGCGCAGGCCTCCCGCTCCAGCACCTCCACCGCCGCCCCCTCGGCCAGGAATCGCTGCACAATGGCCAGCCCGATCCCCGACGCCCCGCCCGTCACAATCGCCGTCTTTCCCGCTAAACGCCCCATCTAGCGCAACCCCGGCGCTTTGGCGGTAGCCCGGTACACATAGCCCGTCACCCGCGCCATATCCGAACTCGTCATATACAACGAGTGATTGTCCGCGCCCCGCCCAAACTTCATATTCGTCAAAGCCTTTTGCTCGGTCGTGATCTTTTCAATAATGGCGCCGCCCGGCGTCAGCCGGTAAGCCGTCCCGTGCGAGTAACAGGTCAGCCAAAGGTTACCCAACTCATCCACGTCCATCCCGTCCGCCTGGCAAGGCTCAATCGTAGCTAACTCCCGCGCGGTGGCGTGCGTCCCGTCTTTATTCAATTGGAACGACTCGATCTTCGATGTATTCGCCGCCACGTTGTGCGCCACATATAGCGTCAGTTTATCCGGGCTCAGCATGATGCCGTTCGGACCGGTCAGTTCGTTGCTGAAGACGCTAACTTTCTTATCCGGAGTGATCTGGTAGATCGTTCCTTTCGGAGCCGTCCCGTCGTATCCGTTCGGCGCGGTAAAGTAAATCGTCCCGTTCGGGTGCGCCACTAAGTCGTTCGGCCCTTTGCTCACCCCGGGCATCGCATCGAAATTTTCCGCCACCACCGTCACTTTCTTATCCGGGCTCACCTTCAGAATCTGCTGCTCCCCGGTCGCCGTCAGGAAGATGTTGTCGTTATCGTCGATCCACAATCCGCCCGGCCCCTCCTTGGTCGCCACGGCCAGATACGGCTTCGCGCCGTCCTTGGCCGTCCACGAAATAATACCCTTGTACGTGCCCCGCGAAGTAAAGTACAGCGTTCCCTTCGAATCAATCGCCGGGCCCTCCGTGTTGCCCCACGATGGGTCGCTCGCAATCAACTCCGCTTTCGTTTCGGGCACCACACTCGCCGAACCCCGGAAGGCGGGCTCGGTCGATTTCGTCGAACTACACGCGTTCGCCAGCAGAATCACCGGCAGAAATAGCAGATAACGGTTCATATGTTCGCCTAGGTTATGCGACTTTGCCGGTCATTGCAAGCGGTGTGGAACAGGCCCCCTTGGGCACTGACCCACCATCGCCAGCCAACTACATCCGGGCCAACCGCTCCCCCGCCGCCTCCAACGTCTCCGCCGTCTTGCAGAAGCAGAAACGGACAAACTTATGCCCCAGCTCCGGGCGGGAAAAGAAACTCGAACCCGGCACCCCCGCTAGTCCAACGTTGTGGATCAGATGCTGCACGAATGCCGTGTCATCCGGAAATCCAAACGCGGAAATATCGGTCATCGTGTAATAGGCCCCCCGCGGCGTAAAACACCGGAACCCCGCCGCTGTCAGATATCCCTCCAACTTCCGCCGCCGCCAATCGTAGTGGTTCCCCAATTCGGCGTAATAGGAGTCCGGCGCCTGCAACGCGGCCACCGCCGCATACTGCAACGGCGTCGCCGCCCCCACCGTCAGAAAGTCATGTACCTTCCGAATCCCGTCCGTCAAGTCCGGACTCGCGAGCACCCAACCCACCCGCCAACCCGTCACGCTGTAAGTCTTCGAACAACTGTTCACGAGCACCGACCGCTCCCGCATTCCCGGCAAGGTCATCATCGGGATGTGCTCGGCCCCGTCGTACAGAATATGTTCGTAGATCTCGTCCGTAATGCACAGCGCGTCGTACTCCTGGCACAACTCCGCAATCAAGGTCAACTCCGCCCGGTCAAACACCCGCCCCGTCGGGTTATTCGGCGAGTTGATAATAATCGCCTTCGTCTTCGCGCTGAACGCCCGCCGTAACTCCTCGGCGTCGAAACCCCAATCCGGCGCGTGCAGCGTCACCAGCTTCCGCGTCGCTCCACACAGCTGTAAGTCGGGATGATAGTTCTCGTAGTAAGGCTCGAAGACGATCACCTCGTCTCCCGGATCCACCAGCGCCAGCAACACCGCCGCCATCCCCTCGGTCGCTCCGCAAACCACCGTCACCTCGCGCGCCGGGTCAATCTCCAATCCATAATGCCGCCGCGCCTTCTCCGCGATTGCCTGCCGCAAAGGAGGAATTCCCCACGTAATTGGATACTGGTTATGGTCGGCCGCAATCGCCTCCGCCGCCGCCGTCTTCAACCACTCCGGGGCGGGGAAGTCAGGGAACCCCTGCGCCAGGTTCACCGCCCCCGCGGCTATCGCCTGCCGCGTCATGTCGCGGATCACAGATTCCGTAAACTCGGCGGTGCGGGCGCTGCGAAAGCGCGGACGCGCGGAAGTGCTCATCGTTGTACGGTAACCCGGCCGGCCCTCCGGCGTAAAGTCCGGCATATGATAGCGGAATGGCCAATGTATCTTTTCACGTCCCCCCCGGAGCCTGCGACAGCCACACCCACATCTTCGGCGACTACCCCATGGTCCCCGATCGCAAGTACTCCCCCGAACCCGCCGGCCCCGCCGCCATGGCCGCCCTCCATCGCTCCCTCGGCGTCGAACGCGTCGTCATCGTCACCCCCAGCGTCTACGGAACCGACAACGCCAGCACCCTCGCCGGCCTCAAAGCCCGCGGAAACTCCGCCCGCGGCATCGCCGTTGTCTCCGCACAGGCCCGCCCCGAACAACTCCAGGCCCTCCACGACGCCGGCATCCGCGGTATCCGCCTCAACCTCGCCACCGCCGGAATGGCCGATCCCGTCGTCGCCGCCGCCCGCCTCAAATGGGCCGCCGATCAGATCGCCGAACTCGGCT
>JBBRIO010000304.1:0-6604 GCA_038220855.1 Bryobacterales bacterium
CCCCACCGTCAAAGGACTCGCGCGGATGTTCCGCCGCGCCGGTTGGGAGTGCGGCCCCACCCTCCTCCTCTCCAGCAACTCCAAAACCAACGACCCCTGGACCACCGACACCCGCTGCTTTGCCCTCCTCCGCAGCGCCCACGCCCTTCAAAACCTCACCCTCGGCGAGGGCTGGTACGACCAGGAAAACGACTGGCGCTGGACCGCCCCCGACTTCCATTTCACCCTCCCCCCTCTCGCCCCCGACCCCACCGAACTCGCCCTCGAAGTCTACGCCCACCCCGGCCTCTTCCCCAAAAACGAACCCGTCGCCGTCTCCATCAACAGCCACCGTCTCATCATCGCCGAATCCGGCCACCAAACTCTCCGCGCCCCCTCCTGCGGCGGTGACATCACCGTTCACATTGACGGCCACGTCCGCACCGCCAACGGCGACCCCCGCGCCCTCGGTCTCGTCGTCAAGCGAGTCTTCCTCAGCTAACCGGCCAACAAATCAACTTCCGCTCCGTCATCTCCTCCATCGCATACCGCGGACCCTCCCGCCCCGTCCCGCTCTGCTTCACGCCCCCGTAAGGCATCTGGTCCGCCCGAAACTGCGGCACGTCGTTGATCAAAAACCCGCCCACGTGCACCCGACGCGCCGCCCGAAACGCCGCCGCCAAATCCCGCGTGAAGATGCTCGCCTGCAGTCCATACACCGACGCGTTCACCCGCTCAATCACCTCGTCCAACTCCGTATACCGGTTCACCGATACCACCGGGCCAAACGCCTCCTCCGCAAACACCCGCGCCGTCTCCGCCACATCTCGCAGCACCTTCGGTGCCAACGTCGCCAGCCCCGTCTTCCTCACGCTCCCGCCCGCTTCCCCAATCCACGCCGCCACCCGCTCCGCCTCCGCCGCACTGATCAACGAACTCACCTCCGTCCCCTCTTCCAACGGATGCCCCATCTTCAGCCGCCCCACCGCCGCCCCCCAAGCCTCCGCAAACCGATCCGCCACCCCCGCCTCCACAAAAATTCGCTGCACCGAAATGCAAACCTGCCCCGAATTCGCCACCGCCCCCAACGCGCACCGGCGCGCCGCGTCTTCGATCTCCCCATCCGCCGCCACAATCACCGCCGAGTTACTCCCCAACTCCAGCGTCGTCTTCTTTAACCCCGCCATCCCCCGCAGCTCCAACCCCACCACCGCGCTTCCCGTAAACGTCACCATCGCCACCGCCCCGTTCCTTACCAGCGCCGGACCCACCACCGCCCCCGGCCCCGGAATCACGTTCAACGCCCCCGCCGGCAGCCCCGCCGCCGTAAACAACCGGGCCAGCAGCAGCGCTGTCACCGGGGTCGCCGACGCCGGCTTATGCACCACCGCGTTCCCCGCCCCCAACGCCGGGCCAATCTTATGCAGCGCCAGGTTCAGCGGAAAGTTGAACGGGGTGATCGCCGCAATCACCCCCACCGGCTCCCGCACCACCATCGCCATCTTCCCCACCCCATTCGCCGCCGCGTCCATCGGCACCTCTTCCCCCGCCAACCGGTCCGCCTCTTCGCTCGAAAACAGCAGCGTCGCCGCCCCCCGATCCACCTCCGTCCGCGCCTCCCGCAGCGGCTTCCCGCTCTCGCTCGCAATTGTCACGGCAAACTCTTCCCGCGCCGCCAACAGCCGTTCCCGCGTCCCCCGCAGGATCTCGCTGCGCTGCGCCCGCGTCATCTCCCGCATCGCGACCGCCGCCCCCCGCGCCGCCTCCACCGCCGCAGCCACCTCCTTCACCCCGGCCTCTTCCACCACCGCAAACGCCGCGTCATCAAACGGCACCCTCACCGTCCGCCGGCCAACCCCCTTCGCCTCCGCCCCTCCAATCCACAGCCCGTACTCGTTCATCGCTTCAACATACCGTAAACAAACTTGCTCGATACCACCTGCAAGTTCTGATCCAACACCACCCTCACCTGAAACCGCCCCTCCTCCGGCGTCCCGAATCGCACGTCCACCCCCTCCACGGCCACCCCTCCCTCCGGCTCCGTCACCGGCACCATCCGCCACACTGGATACTGGCTGAACCGCAGAAACCCCATCGCCTCCGGCGTCCGCTTCGCCGCGTTGATCCGCCCCGCATCGGTCGGCTTGTAATATGGCGTCCCCGCCTCCGGGTCAAACGGCAGCCCCAACGGAACGTCATGCAGGATCCACGCCTGCTCCGTCGAAACGTACCCCGTCCACCGAAACGGATTGAACGGAGTCGGCCAAGCCGCCACCCGCAGGGGCTCCTGCCCCCCGTACCGCCGCGCCGAAAGCGTCTCCACCGCCCGCTCATGCAGAATCCACCGCCCCCCGCTCCACGCCAGCAAAAACAACAAAGCGAAAATCGCCCAACCCCGCCCCGTGGAAGCCTGCTTAGAGCCAATCTCGCTCCCCACCAGTCGCGACAGCCAAGGCGCCGCCAACGCCATCCCCAACACGAGCAGCATCCAAATGTCCACCACCATCACCGCATCCATCCCGAACCACTCTCCCGAAAACGGAAGCAACAGGCGAACTCCGTAGTTGTTCCACACGTCCATCCCGACGTGCGCCAACGTCCCCATCATACCCACGAGCATCGCCATCATCCAAGGAAACGGCTTCCCCCGCTCCAGCCACCGAACGAACAGCACCGGCAGCAAAGTCATCAGTGGCACCATCACCAGCGCATGAGTCAAGTGCCGATGATAATCCAAATAAGCGACGCTCCCCAGCAGAGCCGTCACCGAATCCGCATCCGGAATATTCGAGCAAATCACGAGCAACAAGGTCGCCCGCGGACACAACTTATTCAACCCCGCCCGCGACAGCATCACCCCGGTCAGGGAATGCGTCAGATTTTCCATCGCTTCTCCCCTGCCTTCTCGATATACGCCCGCGGCAGCAGGATCGTCAACGCATCAGGCACCACCGAAACCGTCGCCGGCAAAAACCCCGCCGCCTCACCGTCCACCTGCACCGCCACTGGCGTCCCGTTCACGGCCTTGAACTCCAACCGCTGCGCCGCCCGCACATCCACCCCCGGAAACAGGTCCGGCTTCCCAATCAACACGCCTACCAGGTAAGGCAAATACCGAAACGAACTCACCCCCGCAAACGACACCGCCTCCAAGCAGTCATCCAGCAACGTCACCGTCCGCGCAATCTCCAAGTCCCCGCCATAATTTCTCACCCGGCTCGCGAGCGAAAAACTCCGCTGCGAAACGAACCCATCCACGTTCGATTCAAACTGAGCCAGCGACCGGCCCACCAGCCCAAACCCGCTCACCCAATACGCCAGCTTTCCCAGCTTGTCCTTGATCTTCGGGTTCACCGCATTCACCACCCGTGCGTCCAACCCCGTACCCGCCATCGCCAGAAAATACCGATCCATCGTCGCCGTCTTGACATGCCCCGTCGCAATGCGCCTTGCCTGCCTCTGCCCCAACGCCTCCGCCGCCTTCACCGGATTCGTCCCTATCCCCGTCTCCACGCACAGCACGTTCGCCGTCCCCCCCGGCAGCGGGGCCAGCGCCGCGTGGCTCCCAATCATCCCGTTCGCCACTTCGTTTACGGTCCCGTCCCCGCCCAACGTCACAATCCAATCCGCCCCCCGCGCCACTTCCTGCCGCGCCAACTCCCCCGCCGTCCCCGGCCCCGTCGTCGGACGCACCTCCACCGGACCGTGCTTCCGCACCGCCTCGATCGTCCGTTCCACTAAATGCGGGTTCCGCAGCAGTTTACCCGCGCGAGGGTTGTAAATAAGGGCGATCTTCTCAGGCAACCTCATCAGTATCCTATTGGTTGACCCCCATGAGCAAAGTTGACGATCTCCGCGACGATCTCCGCCACCACGAGTACCTCTATTACGTCCTCGATCAGCCCCAACTCTCCGACGCCGAATACGACGTCCTCATGCGCGAACTCCAAGCCCTCGAACAGGCCGACCCTTCGCTCATCACCCCGGATTCACCCACCCAACGCGTCGGCGGCACCCCCCGCGAAGGCTTCGTCAAGCTACGCCATTCCTCCCCCATGCTCAGCCTCGACAACGCCCTCAACGAAGCCGAACTCCGCGCCTTCGATCAGCGCGTCCGCGACCTCCTCGGCGACGAACCCTTCCAGTACGTAGCCGAGCTCAAGTTCGACGGCCTCTCCCTCGCCGCCCAATATTCCGCCGGTTCCCTTCAACTCGCCCTCACCCGCGGCGACGGCGCCGAAGGCGAAGACGTCACCCCCAACGCCCGCACCATCCGCAGCCTCCCCCTTAAAGTCCGCGGCGACCGCCACCAGTTCGAAGCCCGCGGCGAAGTCGTCATGCCCAACGCCGCCTTCCAAAAACTCAATGCCGACCGCGAGCAGGAAGGCCTCCCCCGCTACGCCAATCCACGCAATTCCTCCGCCGGTTCCCTCCGCGTTCTCGACCCCACGATCACCGCCAACCGCCAACTCGACTTCTACGCCTACTTCCTCCTCGCCGACGGCGCCCCCGCCTGCCCCTCCCATTGGCAGTCCCTCGAAGAACTCGCCGCCATGGGCTTCAAGGTCAACCCCGCTCGCCAACTTTGCGCCAACGTCGATGAACTCTTCGCCTTCTGCCAACGCTTCGCCGCCGAACGCGAATCGCTCCCCTTCGAAATCGATGGCGTCGTCGCTAAAGTCGATTCCATCCCACAACAACAGAAACTCGGCTGGACCGCCAAGTTCCCCCGCTGGGCCATCGCCTTCAAATATCCCGCCCGCCAAGCCGAAACCATCATCGAAAAAATCGATATTCAAGTCGGCCGAACCGGCGCGCTGACCCCCGTCGCCCACCTCCGCCCCGTCCCCGTCAGCGGCGTCATCGTCAGCCGCTCAACCCTCCACAACGAAGATGAAATCGCCCGCCTCGGCGTCGCCGCCGGGGACACCGTCGTCATCGAACGCTCCGGCGACGTCATCCCCAAAGTCATCCGCGTCGTCCGCCAAGGCGACCCCCGCGTCCCCTTCGTCATGCCCGCCGAATGCCCCGTCTGCGGCAGTTCCGTCTCCCGCCCCGAAGGCGAAGTCGTCTCCCGCTGCCTGAACTCCAGCTGCCCCGCCCGCCTCAAAGAATCCATCGCCCACTTCGCCGCCCGCCCCCTGCTCGATATCGCCGGCCTCGGCGACGTCCTCGTCGAACAACTCGTCAACGCCGGCCTCGTCCACTCCGTCGCCGACCTCTACGACCTTACCCTCGAACAGCTCGCCGGCCTCGAACGCATGGGAACCAAATCCGCTGAACGCGTCCTCGCCGGCCTCGCCCGCTCCAAGACCCTCCCCCTTCCCCGCGTCATCAACGGCCTCGGCATCCCCTTCGTCGGCGAACGCACCGCCCAGTTTCTCGCCGAACACTTCGGCTCCCTCGATGCCATCCATCAAGCCGATGAAGCCCAACTCCAACAAGCCGAGGAGGTAGGCCCCAAGATCGCCCAAAGCATCCGCCGCTGGTTCGCCGAGGAACGCAACTGGGCCGTCGTCGAACGCCTCCGCGCCGCCGGTCTCGTCTTCACCCATCAGAAAATCGACCGCTCCGGCGGACCCCTCGCAGGCCTCACCTTCGTCCTCACCGGCACCCTCCCCACCCTCTCCCGCGAAGAGGCGAAGGAGCGGATCGAAGCCGCTGGCGGCAAGGTCTCCGGCGCCGTCAGCAAGAAAACCAGCTACGTCGTCGCCGGCGATGAAGCCGGCTCCAAACTCGATAAAGCCACCCAACTCGGCATTAAAGTTCTTACCGAAGCCGAACTCCTGCCTATGCTCGCTAAACTGGAAGCTTGAAGAATTTCGTCGCCACCCTCGTCGCCTGGGGTCCTCCCGGTCTCCTCCTCCTTGCCGCCCTCGATTCGGCCGGCGTCCCCATCCCCGCCGCCGTCGACGCCCTGCTCCTGCTGCTCGCCGCGAACTCCCCCGGCACCGCCTATCTCGCCGCCGCTTTCGCCACCGTCGGCTCCGTCGCCGGCAGCATGTTCCTCTTCTTCCTCGCCCGCAAGGGCGGCGAAAAATATCTCGAAAAACACACCGTCGGCGAACGCGGCCGCAAGCTTCGCCAATGGTTCCAGCACTACGGCCTGCTCACCGTCTTCATCAGCGCCATCTCCCCCATCCCCATGCCGATGAAACTCTTCGTCGTCTCCGCCGGTGCCCTCGGCGTCCCGCCCCAGGCTTACTTCCTCACCGTCCTCGCCGCCCGCATCGCCCGCTACTTCACCCTCGCCTACCTCGGCAGCCAACTCGGCGCGGGTGCCGCCGACTACCTCAAAGGCCACGCCTGGAACATCGCCGTCATCATGCTCATCCTCTTCGCCGTCCTCTTCGGCTGCGTCAAGGTCATGGACTTCCGCCGAGCCCGCCTAAGCTCCACCGCCTAACAAAAATCGAACCGAAATCACCGTCGAAACCTCCACCGGTTTCCCGTTCAGCGTCGTCGCTCGATAGCGCCACTGCCGCACCGCCTCCAGCGCCGCACCCGTCAACAGCGGATGCCCGCTCACGACGCGCAACTGCTGCACCGTCCCGTCAACGCCAATCACTGCCTCCAACCGAACCTCGCCCGCAATCCGCGCCTGCCGAGCCAGCGGCGGATACCC
>JBBRIO010000305.1:0-6594 GCA_038220855.1 Bryobacterales bacterium
TCGGCCACGAAGAACTCGGCGTTGCGCATACTGAGCGGCGCCCAGGATTGATCGGGCAGGTTCGTTTCCCAGGCTCGCCGAGCCACGTCGATTTGCGGGGCGCGGGCGGCGAAAGCCTTCTCCTGCGCGGTTATCTTGGCATCGAGCGCAGCGAGGGTCCTCTGTTGGGCAGCGGTCGGGGCCGGCATGAGAGGCGGCGAGTTGCCGTACTTCATGGCGCGTCCGAGTTCGGGTACGTTGTTGAAGTAAGAGTAAAGCTGGTAGAACTCCTTCTGGGTCAGCGGATCGTACTTGTGATTGTGGCAACGAGCGCAGCCGAGCGTAAGCCCGAGAAACACGGCACCGGTGGTCTCCACCCGATCGATAACGTACTCGACAGCGTACTCTTCCGGCACGATGCCGTCTTCGGTATTGCCCCGATGGTTGCGATTGAACCCCGTGGCCAGGCGCTGCTCAAAGGTCGCGTTCGGGAGCATGTCCCCAGCAAGTTGCTCCAGCGTAAATTGATCGAACCGTTTGTTCTTGTTGAAGCTTTCGATGACGTAGTCGCGCCAACGCCACATGACCCGCTCGCCATCATACTGGTATCCGTTGGTATCGGCATAGCGGGCCGCATCGAGCCAGCGGGCGGCCATGCGCTCCCCGTAGCGCGGCGAAGCCAGCAGGCGGTCGACAAGCGTTTCGTAGGCCCGGCTCGACTTGTCCTGCACAAACGTTTCGATCTCTTGCGGCGTGGGCGGCAGCCCTGTGAGATCAATCGAAGCGCGACGAGCCAGGGTTTCCTTCGTCGCTTCCGGGCGGAAGTCCAAGCCTTCTTTGGCCAGCCGTGCGCGCACAAAGATATCGATACTCGCCGGGCCGGCGGGAGCCTGCGGCGGGACAAAACTCCAATGAGGCTGCCATTCGGCACCCTGGCCCACCCACGCGGTCAGAACCTCTTTCTCCTTGGCCGTCAACGAAAGGCCGGAGTAAGGCGGCGGCATCTGCTGGCCTTTCTTATCCGTCGAGATGCGGGCGATCAGCTTGCCCGCTACCACCGCCTGACGAGCGGAGGCTTCCAGGTCGAGACGCAAGGGGATCCCTTTCGATTTCGCATCCGCCCCGTGGCAGTGGAAGCATTTGTCAGAAAGGATAGGGCGAACATCGCGATTGAAGGTCACCTTCGGGTCGGCGGCCGAAGCGAGAGCGGCGAGGAGCAGGAACGACAGTAGGCGCATGGAACCAACTCCAGTTTATGAGAAGTTTGACCGGAGTGCGGCACTACGGTTGTACATGCGCGTCATCGCTATCATTTTGTGGCTCTCGATGGGCCTCTTCGCGGAGGCGCCCCAGCGGGGTGCTCAAACGCACAAGCGGATCGCAACCCCGGCCGCGAAGCTGACCGATGCCCAGATTGATCAAGTGTTAAAGGCCAAGCTGGCGAAATCGAAAATGGCGCGCAACGGCTTCACGGTCAAGGTCAACAGCGGCACCGCGACCATCGAAGGAAAGGCGAACATCATCCAGCACAAAGGCGCGATGACCCGGATGGCAAAGACGGCGGGGGCCACCCGCGTCGTCAACAACATTCAGATCTCTGAGGAAGCCAAGGCCAAGGCAAAGGCCAAGTTGGCGACGGGTCGACGGCGGGCGCAGATCAAGCGGGGCGAGACGCGCAGCCAGACGCGATAAACTGAGCGGTTTGGAACCTCTCTACATTCGCGTCGACCCGGCCGACAACGTGGCCATCATTGTGAACCCCGAGGGAGTGTCCGCTGGCGCGGCATTTCCGAACGGGTTCGTTTCGACGGAGGCGATTCCGCAGTCGCACAAAATTGCCCTCGCGCGCATCGCCGTGGGCGAACCCGTAGTCCGCTACGGCCAAGTGATCGGCCACGCGACCCGCGAACTTCCCGCCGGCTCCTGGGTTCGCGAGGATTGCCTGGATTTGCCGATTCCTCCCGCGCTGGCCGATTTGTTGCTGGCCACTTCCCCCCCGGTCGCCGCCGCTCCGCTGCCGGGCTACACCTTCGACGGTTATCGCAACGCCGACGGCACGGCCGCGACGAAGAACATCCTCGGCATCACGACGACCGTCCAATGCGTCGCTCCCACCGTCGACTACGCCGTGCGCAAGATCAAAGCCGAGATCCTGCCGCGGTATCCCAACGTCGATGATGTGGTGGCCGTGACGCACTCCTATGGCTGCGGCGTGGCGATCGACGCGCCCGGGGCGGCCGTCCCGATTCGCACCATCCGCAACCTCGCTCTGCACCCGAACTTCGGCGCCGACACCCTGGTCGTCAGCCTGGGCTGTGAGAAACTGCAACCGGTGCGCTTGACCCTGCCGGGCCTGCAAATGGCGGATCAGGTGATTCGGCTCCAAGACAATATGGGCTTCGCGGCGACGGTCGCCCGCTTGTGCGAAGCGGCCGAAAAACGCCTGCGGGTATTGAACGAACGGCGGCGAGTTCCCTGCCCCGCCTCAGACCTCGTGGTGGGCGTGCAATGCGGCGGCAGCGATGCGTTTTCTGGCGTGACGTGCAACCCCGCCGTCGGCTTTGCGGCCGACTTGCTCGTCCGCGCCGGGGCCACGGTGATGTTCAGCGAAGTGACCGAAGTGCGGGACGCGGTGCACCTGCTCACGCCCCGCTGCGCCACCCCGGACGTCGCCCGCGCGCTCATCCGAGAGATGGGCTGGTACGATGACTACCTCGCGCTCGGCCGCGCCGATCGGTCGGCCAACCCGACGCCCGGCAACAAGCGCGGAGGCCTGTCGAACGTGGTTGAGAAAGCGCTCGGCTCGGTCGCCAAATCCGGCACTTCCGCCTTGCGCCAAGTGACCACCCACGGCGAGGTGCCCACCGAACGAGGCCTGATCTTCGCCGCCACGCCCGCCAGCGACTTCATCTGTGGCACGCAGCAATTGGCCGCGCACATGAACATGCACGTCTTCACGACCGGCGAAGGTACGCCCTATGGCTTGGCGATGGTGCCGGTCATCAAAGTTTCCAGCAAGACGACGCTCGCCGAAAAATGGCCGGACCTCATCGACTTAGACGCCGGTCGCATCGCCACCGGCCACGCCACGATTGAGAGCGTCGGCTGGGAACTGTTTCACCTGATCCGCGACGTGGCCAGCGGGCGCAAGAAAACCTGGGCCGACCATTGGGGCCTGCACAACTATCTCGCGCCCTTCAACCCCGGGCCAGTGACCTAAACCCCCAGGTTCAGGTACTGGCTCGCGTTCGAGTAGCAGATATTCCGCACCATGCCACCGACCCATTCGTCGTTGTCCGGCAGCAGGCCGTTCTCCATATCCGAGCCCAGCATATTGCAAAGCGTGCGGCGGAAATACTCGTGCCGCGGGTACGATAAGAACGATCGCGAGTCCGTCAACATGCCCACGAAACGCGACAGCAGGCCGCAGTTGGAGAGCGCGTTGATCTGCATCTCCATGCCTTCTTTTTGATCCACGAACCACCACCCGCTGCCGAACTGCACCTTGCCCGCGATCGTGCCGTCCTGGAAGTTGCCGATCATCGTGGCGAAGGCGTAGTTGTCGACCGGGTTAACGTTGTAGATGATCGTCCTCGGCAGAGAGTTGTCCTGATCGAGGCGGTCGAGGTAGGTGCCGAGGGCATCGGCCTGGGACCAGTCGCCCATCGAATCAAAGCCAGAGTCCGGGCCGATCGTGCGGAACGCCCTCGTGCTGTTGTTCCGGCGGGCGCCGAGATGGAGTTGCTTGGTCCAGCCCCTGGCGGCATCCAGGCGACCGAAGAACAGCATTAGATACGAGGCGAACTGCCGATGTTCGTCCGGCGAAGCGGCTTGGCCGTGCAGGGCCCGATCAAAGATCGAAGCCGCGTCGTCATCGCTGCAAAAATCGGCGTAGCAATGGTTCAGACCATGGTCCGACAGCCGGCCGCCTAGGGAATGGAAGAAATCGTGGCGGCTCTTGATGGCGTCCAGAAAGCGCGGAAACGTGCTGATATCGATGTTCGCGGCTGCGGCGAGTTTACCCAGCCAGGGAAGAAACTGCTCCGGCAGATGAACGTTCAGCGCCTTGTCCGGCCGGAAGGTCGGGAAGACTTTCGTGGCCAGACCAGAGGCCGCGATTTGCTGGTGATAACGGAGATCGTCGGTCGGATCATCGGTCGTACAAGTAGCGCGAACCCGGAACTTTTCGAAGATCCCGTGGACGCGTAAGCTGTCGGTAGCAAGCTGTTCATTCGCGCGATCCCAGATGGACCGAGCGGTGGTTTCATCGAGCAGTTCGTCGATCCCAAAGTAGCGCTTCAGCTCGAGGTGAGTCCAGTGAAAGAGCGGATTGCGCAGCGTGTGAGGGACGGTCCGGGCCCAGGCTTCGAACTTTTCATACGGGGTCGCGTCCCCGGTGCAGAAGCGCTCGGCGACGCCGTTCGCCCGCATGGCGCGCCACTTGTAATGGTCGCCTTCGAGCCAGATCTCAAACAGATTGGCGAACTGGCGATTCTCCGCGATGTCCTTGGGCGGAAGATGGCAGTGGTAGTCCAGGATGGGTTCAGGGGCGGCGTAGGAGTGATACAGACGCCGGGCCGCGGCGGTGGAAAGAAGAAACTCTTCGTGGATAAAGGACATGGGCCTAATCTATGAGGATGCCACATTCGAATTTTCTAGCGCTAATCGTTGCCAACCAGCATCTCTGCGAGTGATGCGAATCGCTCTGTTTCTTCTTCCGGTAGTTTTGCTCGGTGCCGATGTGTGGCCGCAGTTTCGCGGACCCGACCGGACCGGCGTAGCGCCGGGGACTCCGTGGGCGGACAACTTCGCCGGTCTCAAACCGCTCTGGCGGGTGGATCTCGACAAAGGCTTCCCCGGCCCCATCGTGTCCGAAGACAAGGTGTTCGTGGCTGAGACCGAGAAGGTGGAGACGGAAGTGGTCCGCGCGTTGGACCGCAAGACGGGCAAAGAGATCTGGCGAGCCTCGTGGCCCGGCAAGGTATCGGTTCCTTTTTTTGCCAAGCGAAGTGGCGATTGGATTCGAGCCACGCCATCCTTTGACGGCGAGACGCTGTACGTCGCCGGCATGGAAGAGGTGTTGGTCGCCCTCGACGGGAACACCGGCAAGGAACGCTGGCGGGTCGATTTCCCGAAACGCTTCAATACCGCGAAGCCCGAGTTTGGGTACGCCAGCTCTCCGCTGGTCGATGGCGAAACGATCTTCGTTCAAGCGGCCAATTCCTTCATCAAACTCAACAAACGCACCGGCGCTACGTTGTGGCGGGTGCTGCAGATCGAGGGCGGCATGATGGAAGGTGGCGCATTTTCGTCGCCAGTGATGGCGACCCTGGCCGGACGCCGCCAGGTGTTGGTCCAGTCGCGAGTCAAAATGCACGGGATGGACCCCGAGACCGGCGAGGTGCTTTGGTCCCAGGAAGTGCCCAACTACCGTGGCATGAATATCCTCATGCCAACCACCTTCGGCAACACGATTTTCACGAGCACCCATCGGATCGATTCGTTTGCTTACGAAGTATCGAAGTCCGGGGTGAAGCAGGTGTGGACAAACAAGGCGAAGGGCTACATGTCGACTCCGGTCATTATCGACGGCCATGCCTACCTCCACTTAACGAACCAGCGGTTCACCTGCATCGACATGAAAACCGGCGAGACGAAATGGACAACCGAGCCCTATGGCCAGTACTGGTCGATGGCGGTCCGGAACGGCAAAATCCTCGCGCTCGACGAGGGCGGTAAGCTCTTGCTGATCAAAGCCAATCCGGCGAAGTTCGAACTACTCGACACCAAAGAGATCGCGACCACGACGACATGGGGACACATCGCCGTGGCCGGAAATGAAGTATTCGTGCGAGAACTAACCGGAATCGCCGCCTACCGCTGGAACTAAATCTCGCCGACCGCGCGTTCGATCAAACTGCGGGAAACCGACTGAATTCCCGTGTGTTCCATGTAGTTCGTGCTCATGTCGAGCATGGCGGCCAGGTAGTCCAGCTTGCTTTCGCTGAAGTCGACGAAGCTGCTCAAGCGACCTAGAACTCCGTCCAGCGTGATGCCCCGCTGCGCCGCAAAGCCGCCCAAATAACCCTGCATAGCGCCGACGCTTTCCAGAACAAAAGACGGCGCTCCGCCCTGGGGCAGCAGGCCCTTCACGCGCTGGTAGACCGCGTTACCTTCGATGTCCGCCGCGCTAAAATTCTGCAAAGCACTAACGAGCTTGCCGCCGTAGTCGGGCCCCAGCGGAACCAACCCATCGTAGACAACCAACGCCGACATGCGAATCAGATTCTCTCGCTCGTACGCCGAAACCGCCCCCATGAAGTCGCCGATGCTGTCCCCCGGGAAGCCGTTCGTGTAGCAGAACGCCACTCCCTCGGCCACCGCTTTCATCACCAGATCGAGCGTCTGCGCCTTGTCTTCTTGCGGCGTCAACTTCGACAGGAACGAGAGCAAATTGATCGATTCGCCAATCTTATGCGCCATCGCGGCGAGCCCGATCTTGGCGTCGGCCGAGTCGACCAACTGGTAAATCGAAACCGCCCGCTGATAACCCTGATCGGCGTCGCCATATAGCGTCAGCGCCCTGGCCCGAACCTGGGCCACAATCCCCGAGTC
>JBBRIO010000306.1:0-6582 GCA_038220855.1 Bryobacterales bacterium
CTCGGAAACCCAATCACGTCGCCCACCGCGTAGATGTTCGGCACGACGGTTTGATAGTACTGGTTCACCTTAATCCGGCCCCGGTCGTCGGATTGCAACCCAGCTCCCTCCAGGTTCAATCGGTCCGTATTCCCGGTCCGCCCAACACTATAAAGCAATTTTTCGGTCACCACCTGCTTGCCGCTGCTCAGGTGGATCTTCACCCTCTTGCCATGCTCATCATCTTCCATCTTGTCGATCCCCGAGACGTCCTCGCCCAACCGTAGCGTTACCCGGTTCTCTCGCATGTGGTAAGCCAGTGAATCGGCAATCTCGTTATCGACAAAATCGAGCAGAATCGGGCGCTTATCGATCAGCGTCACCCGCACCCCCAGCGTCGAAAAAATCGTCGTGTACTCAGTCCCAATTACCCCCGCTCCCACAATCGCCATCGTTTTCGGCAGATGGTCGAGAGATAAAATCTCATCACTTGTAAATATCTGCGTGCCGTCAAAATCGATGTTGTCCCCGCGCGTTGCCGTCGTACCCACCGCCACCACGATCTTCTCCGTCGAGACGTCCTGGTGCCCGTGCCCGTCCACATTCAACACCCGCAGAGTGTTCGCGTTCACGAAACTCGCCGTGCCCGAAATCATCTCCACGCCATTTCGCTGCAACTGATTCCGCGACACATCCTGCTCATGCGAGATCACGTGCGTCGTCCGGAAAAGCAGATCCTGCATCGTAATGTTCTGCTTGACAGAGTACGAAGACCCATAAAATCCACGTTCGCGATACCCGGATAAATGCATCACCGCTTCGCGCAGCGTCTTGCTCGGAATCGTTCCGGTGTTAATGCAGGTGCCCCCTACGACTGCCTTCTTCTCGACTAGGGCCACGCGCTTGTCAAGCTTCGCGGCCTGGATCGCCGCCCGTTGCCCACCGGGCCCGGATCCAATCACGACCAAGTCATAGTCAAATTCGCTAGAACGGAGCATAGTCTATTATCTCTATCGGGCTATTCCCTGTGTTCACTAGGCAGGATTAGTCTGGACACCCTCGATTTGCGGCACACCCTGAAATCTGATATTCATATATGCACTGGAGGGACCATGTTTCATCGTCTCGCATACTCACTCGTAACCATTTTCCTGCTCGCTGGCAGCGCCTTGGCCCAGACGCCAACCGGCGAAATCGAAGGCACCATCTCCGACTCTTCCGGCGCTGTCATCGCCGGGGCCAAAGTCACCGTCACCAACCCTGCGACCAACGTCCAGCGCGTGATTCAATCGAACGAACTCGGCCTCTACAGCGCCCCGGCGCTCCCCCCGGGCATCTACAACATCCGCGCCGAAAAACCCGGTTTCAGCACGCAGGTCCGCAACAGTCTCGAACTCCAGACCGGGCAAGTCGCCAAAATCGACATCGCCATGCAGGTCGGCAACGTCGCCGAAACCGTCGAAGTTACCGCCGCTCCCCCGGTCGTCGAAAGCGAAACCACCTCGCTCGGCACCGTCATCGAAAATCGCCGCATCGTCGACCTGCCCCTCAACGGCCGCAACTATCTCCAACTCGCCTCCCTCATCCCCGGTGCCACCACCAACGGCCCCGCCTCCTCCCAGGGTCAGCAGCGCATGGGCGGCGCTCGCAACCAGTTCGCCCTCAACGTCGCCGGCCAGCGCGTTCACTACAACCACTACTCGCTCGACGGCATGGAAAATACCGATCCGAACTTCAACACCTACCTCTTTCTGCCCTCCATCGACGCCCTCCAGGAGTTCAAGGTCGAGTCCGGAATTTTCCAAGCCGAATACGGCCGCGGCATCGCCCAAATCAACGCCACTACAAAAAGTGGCACTAACGGCTTCCACGGCACCGTCTTCGAATTCCTCCGCAACGCCAAACTCGATGCCAAGAACTACTTCGACCGGAAAGACGTTCCCAAGCCCGCCTTCAAGCGGAACCAGTTCGGCGGCACCGTTGCGGGCCGCATCCTCCGCGACAAACTATTCTTCATGGGTAACTACGAAGGGCTCCGCGAACGCCGCGACCTCACTCAGTTAGGCACCTTACCCACCGCCGCCCTCCGCTCCGGTAACATCGGTCGCGCTATTGTCGACCCCTTCACCGCCGCCCGCGTGCCGTTCCCAAACAACGTCATCCCCGCTAACCGCATCCAAGCGACGTCGGCCAAAGTCCTCAGCGACTTCTACCCCCTCCCCAATAACCTGGGAGCCACCGGCCTCGCCAATAACTACATCAATAACGAAGGCCGCAGCAGCGACGGCAACCAAGGTTCCGGCCGTCTCGACTGGGTCCAGTCGCCTAGCTCCAACTTCTTCTTCCGCTTCTCCCAAACCGTAGAACCCCAATACATCCCGTCCATCATCAACGGGCAGGGTAACGTCGCTTCCATATACGCCCAACAGGGCGTTCTCGGCCACACCAAAGTTTTCGGCACCAACAAAATCAATGAGTTCAAGTTCGGCGTGAACTACTTCAAAAGTTCCAACTCACAAACGCGCGCCGGCGTCCGCAACGTCGTCGGGGAACTCAACATCCCCGACATTGACCGCTCCAATCCCCTCTTCTGGGGCATCCCGGTTTTTCAGGTCTCGGGTTACTCGAACGTTGGGGAATGTAACGATTGCCCTTTCGTCAACTGGAACACCTCCGGCATGATCTCGGACAACTTCTCCTGGATTCGCGGCAAGCACCAGGTTAAGATCGGCGGCGAATATCGTCGTGTGCGCTACAACCAAATCGGCGCGGTAGTCCCCCGGGGCCGCTTCTCCTTCAACGGTCAGTACAGCAACGACGCGATGGCCGACTACTTACTCGGAGCCATGTCCAACAGCGAAGGCCAGGTCGGAGCGCCGATCGCGAACATGCGCAGTAACTACATGTCGCTCTTCATTCAGGATACCTGGAAGGTTACTTCAAAGCTAACCCTCAACTACGGCCTTCGTTGGGAATACGAATCCCCCTGGTACGACAAACACGACGCCATCGTCAATATTGACTTCCGTTGGGACCACTCGATCGAACCCACCTACGTTCGCGCCGGAACCGGCGACCCCTTCCAGGGGAATCCCCAGTTCCCCCTGCCGGCGAATATTAAATACACCCGCGACGGTCGTTTCGGCCGCGGAGCGTTCATGCCCGATCGGAACGACCTGGGCCCCCGTCTCGGCCTCGCCTATTCGCTCAATCCCAAAACCGTCATCCGCAGCGGCGCCGGAATTTACTATGTCCGCGACATAGGCAACGCCACCTTCGACGTCGTCCGCAATGCCCCGTTTACCATCCGCCGCAACGAACCCGGCAACGCCGTTGTCCCTAACTTAAGCTGGCAGGTGCCCTTCACCCAGAAAGGCGCGCCTACCTTCATTCTCATCAATCAATTCGCTGAAAGAACCACCTACGTCGCCCAGTGGAGCTTCGGCGTGCAACGTGAACTGACTAAGAATATGTCGCTCGAAGTGAACTACATGGGTTCCGCCGGCGTCAAGCTTCGCCGCCTCCAGACTTACAACAACGCGCCCCCTGGAGCCGGGAACCAAACCGCCCGCCGGCCTTTCCCCCAGTTCGGTGGCTTCCAGGTCATGAACGCCCCCGGCCACTCGAGCTATAACTCGCTCCAATCGCGTCTCCAACATCGCTTCGCCAACGGTTTCACCCTCCTCGGCTCTTATGCCTGGAGTAAGTCCATCGATAACGGCTCCGGAGTCCGCACCACTGACGGCGACCCGCTCACCCCGAGCGATGATTACAATCTCGGTCGCGAACGCGGTCGTTCCGCCTTCGATTTCCGCCACCGCTTCACCGGTTCGTTCCTTTATGAATTGCCGTTCGGTAAGGGACGCCGCATGGCGCTTTCGAACCCCGTCGCAAACTTCGTGCTTGGGGGCTGGCAGGTCGGTGGCATCTTCACCATCCAAACCGGCTTCCCGCTCACCGCCTTCTGTGGTCCGGGCAACATCCAAAACGGCGGCGGATACTGCGCCCCCGATGTGGTCCCCGGCCAGAGCCCCAACAATATCAGCAACCGCACCGTGCAGCGCTTCTTCAATACCGATGCCTTCGTTGATCGGCTCGGCCAGAGTCCGACGGCCATCACCGACTTCCGGTTCGGCAATTCCGGAAGAAACACCATCACCGGACCGGGTCTCACCTCCCTTGATGCGTCGTTGACGAAAGTCTTCGCCATCACCGAACGCCACCGTCTGGAATTCCGCAGTGAATTCTTCAACCTCCCGAACCATCCCATCTTCGCGCCCCCGGGCACAACGCTGCGGACGCCCAATTACGGAGTGATCGGAGCGACCAAGGTGGATTCTCGGCAACTTCAGTTCGCTTTGAAGTATCAGTTCTAGAGTGCATCAAGTAGTCTGGCTCAAGCGGGACCTCAGGAACCGGGACCACGCGCCGCTTTTCCAAGCGGCGCAGCGGGGCCCGGTTCTCCTGCTTTACATCTACGAACCTTCGCTCTGGGCGGCCCCTGACGCCGATCCCCGCCACTGGAACTTCGTCGCCGAATCCTTGGTCGACCTCCGTCGCCGATTGCCCGTTCTCCTCCGCGTCGGCGAGGCCATCCCCGTCCTCGAACAAATCCGGCGGGAACACGGCGTCGCCGCCCTCTGGGCCCACGAAGAGACTACCAACTGGATCGCATACCAGCGGGACCGCGCCGTCCGCCTCTGGGCGCGCGAACAAGGGGTTCCCTTCACCGAATTGCCCGGCTCCGGCGTCGTCCGGCGCCTACCCAGCCGCAACGGGTGGGCCGCCGCCTGGGAGAGTCGCATGGCCGCCCCCGTCACGCCAGCCGTAACTGAATTACCCCTTCCCGCCGGTATCCCCCTCGGCGAAATCCCGTCCTTCGGCTCCGCCCTCCAGCAGGGCGGGGAACTGGCCGCCCACGCCACCCTCGATAGCTTCCTCCACCAGCGAGGCCGCAATTATCATAAAGAACTTTCCAGCCCCGTCACCGCTTTCGAATCCTGCTCCCGCATCAGCGCCCATCTCGCCTGGGGCACCATCTCGATGCGAGAAACCCTGCAAGCCACCCGCCGTCGCCGCGCGGAAGCCCCCGAATGGAAGCGCCCACTCGCCGCCTTCGACGCCCGCCTCCACTGGCGCAGCCACTTCATGCAGAAGATGGAAGACGAACCCCAGGTCGAGTTCCGAAACTTCGTCCCCGCCTTTGACGGCATGCGCGAGCCCCATTGGAACGAAGAATACTTCGCCGCCTGGCAGGAAGGCCGCACCGGCTACCCCCTCGTCGATGCCTGCATGCGGGCCCTCCGCGCCACCGGTTGGATCAATTTCCGCATGCGCGCCATGCTCGTGTCCTTCTCCAGCTATCACCTCTGGCTCCATTGGCCCCGCCCCGCCGCCTTCCTCGCCCGGCAATTCACCGACTACGAGCCTGGAATCCACTACCCCCAGTTTCAAATGCAGTCCGGCACCACCGGCATTAACACCCTCCGGATCTACAGTCCCGATAAGCAAGCCCTCGACCAGGATCCAGACGGCGACTTCGTTCGACGCTGGTTACCCGAAGGCCCCACCGCTAAAATTGTCGAGCACAAAGAGGCCTATCGCCTCGCTCGCGAGCGAATGGCCGCCTTTCGTCGCCAACCCGAAGCCAAAGCCCAAGCCAAGCGAGTGCTCGGTAAGCACGGTAGCCGCAAGAAACCTCCTCCACCCCGGCAGCCCACCCTCTTCTCAACTTCCTAAGTTCCCAAGAATCAAACACTCCGTTACGGCTGCGGATCTCCTGTACAAGACCACAATTGCCCGAACGCCCAACCGCCGAAACTACCGCCTCCCTCGCGAGCGAATGGCCGCCTTCCGTCGCCAGCCCGAAGGCAAAGTACAATCCAAGCGAGTGTTTGGCAAACGCGGTAGCCGCAAGAAACCTCGGCCAACCCGGCAACCTACCCTCCTCTGAGCTTCCTAAGTTCCCAAGAATCAAACACTTCGTTACGGCTGCGGATCTCCTGTCCAAAACCACAGTTGCCCGAACGCCCAACCGCCGAAACTACCGCCTCGCTTGCCAGCGGATGGCCGCCTGCCCGAAGCCAACGCACAAGCCAAGCGAGTGCTCCGTAAACACGGTAGCCGCAAGAAACCTCTCCCGACCCGGCAGCCCACCCTCTTCTGAATTGCCTAAGTTCCCAAGAATTAAGCACTTCGTTGCGGCTGCGGATCTTCTGTCCAAAACCACAGTTGCCCGAACGCCCAACCGCCGAAACTACCGCCTCGCTCGGGAGCGAATGGCCGCCTTCCGTCGCTAACCCGAAGCCAAAGCACAAGCCAAACAAGTGCTCGGTAAGCACGGGAGCCGTAAGAAACCTCTCCCAACCCGGCAGCCCACCCTCTTCTGAACTTCCTAAGTTCCCAAGAATCAAACGCTTCGTTACGGCTGCGGATCTCGTGTCCAAAGCCACAATTGCCCGAACGCCCCAACGCCGACGTTACCGCCTCGCTCGGGAGCGAATGGCCGCCTTCCGTCGCTAACCCCAAGCCAAAGCACAAGCCAAACAAGTGCTCGGTAAGCACGGGAGCCGTAAGAAACCTCTCCCAACCCGGCAGCCCACC
>JBBRIO010000307.1:0-6581 GCA_038220855.1 Bryobacterales bacterium
AAAGATCGAAATGCGGTTCGTAGGCAGCGGGGTTTTGCGATTTGAAGCCAACGTTAGCTCAGCGAGACCAACGCCGGCTCCGGGCGATGAACGGGAATCGGCATTTGGTTTTGCGATTCGAAGCCACCGTTCAGTCGCGGACTCCCGTGACAGAAACCGCCGGATCCGGTACTGTCAATATGAACGAGTAGAAGGAGCCTGCATTTGGATATCGAGCTTCCCGACGATCTGGGGCTGATGGTTAAACAAAAGCCAGGACAGCCGTTCGAGACTGGGTATGGCATGTTCGCGAAGTATGGCGATGCTCCTTCGGCCGAGGAGATCGACGCGAACCGGCGTGAAATGTTTCCTAACTTTGCGCAAGAGCCCTAAAAGATTGCCGCAGTTGCCGAGACCCAAGCCGCGTGTTTGGCGAATAGGAGTTCATCGATCGATTCGCGGCCAACCGATGCTCGATTGAGATCTCTCCCGTCAGCTTGTTGGTAACGGTCCGCGATGCGGTGCTGGATTCTGCGATTCGAAGCCAAACGGGGAATCTATTCCTGGCGCCGGAGATACACTTCGGGCGTGCGGGTTTTGCGGTTGAATTGTCAAAGATCGAAATACGGTTCGTAGGCAGCGGGGTTTTGCGGTTCGAAGCCAAGGTCAGCTCAGCGAAACGAACGCCGGATCCGGGCGATGACTGGGAAAGGGCATTTGGTTTTGCGGTTCGAAGCCAGCTGATGTGGCGGCAATTGCTTTTTCCGGCTCGAGTACTTTTGCCACTTCGGCAGGTTTGGGCAAGTTCCGACGCTTTTCTTGCGCGTGCTGGAGTGCCTTCAGCGCCCTCTGGTAGCTCCGTTCCATGGTGGTGATGTACCGGGTGATCCGCTCAATCTGCTTATAGTCGAAATCCGAGTAGAAGGCGAGCGTGAGCATCCTGTCGCCTTGGGCCGCACTTAGCTCGTCGAATTCGTGTCCGGTTTCATTGTTGTAGTTCGAAGACGCCAAGCGGTTGAGCTGACTGAATTGGAACACTTGCGTTTCGACGCGCTGCGCCCGATTGAAGCGCCAGAGAGCCTGGGTTAGTTGGTCGGTGAGCATCGCCTCTTCGTCATTGACCGGGTTGTACGCCTTTCTGACGGAGGCCAGGAGTGCCTCGAAATCTGCGGCGGTTTCGCCACCGATGATGAGCGAATTGGAACAGAGCCCGTGAGCGAGACGATTTCGGCTGGAGGCCGCTTTGCCTTCCGCCGTCCGGGGGCCGGTCGACTTTTTGGCGTTTTCCCGATTGGCGAGGGTCCGGGCCATGTCTCCGGTGAGC
This sequence comes from Bryobacterales bacterium, assembly GCA_038220855.1. Taxonomy (GTDB): domain Bacteria; phylum Acidobacteriota; class Terriglobia; order Bryobacterales; family Bryobacteraceae. The sequence goes on from JBBRIO010000307.1 coordinate 1,304, forward strand.
TGCTCGCGCCGACTGGGGGGAAACACGTCGCGGTCAGACTCCAGGGCCGCCTGCATCTTTGCTTCGAATTCTTCCGTTGAGAGCATTTGAAATCTCCTGATTGTGAATTTGGGTTGGAGGGGTACCTCCACTCTCTAGTTTTGGGGAGAGATGGGGACGAATCGGAGGGTCGCTTGCGCTAAGTGATAGGAACGGAACGAAATATAAATCTGAATACATGGTAAACGTCGAGTTCGAGGGGGTCGATTTTCCAATGGCGGCCGGTCTTTGTGGGCGCCGAACCATTTTCCAAACCACTTCCTGAGGGCGAAGATGGCTTCGATTAATGATGTGGGAACGGTATTTAAAAGAAGTTTGAAGCAATTTAAGGGGTAAAAAATGGGTTTGCGCTATCCCGTGCTCGACGCAGGCTGATGCCGTCAGATTACCCGAGCGAATAGCTCGTACTCCGGCCGCCCGCGGGGTTGGTGTTTGTTTCGATGACTTTATGTCCGACCCCACTCTTCCCGCACAGAAGCCCCCGAAACTCCCCCTCACCGCCGAGATCCTCGCTACTTTTGCCGCCTGAACGTGTACTGGCGGCCTTCCCGGCTTTCAATTCCTCTAAAAAAGAGCCAATCTCCAGATTCTCCGCATTAATGCGGAGAATAGGGCGCTTAATCTCCGCATGCCACAAGATACGCTTGAATAGCACCTGGGGACTTATCGACTGTATTGGGTTTCGCGAGCAGTATCGGCCACCCATGCCAGATGCAGGCCGATGCCGTCACACCACTTGGCAATTGAAACGCAGCCGGGAGCACTCACGGGTTGAGCCATCAGTGACGAGAACTCTGCGAAGTCTTCAAACCAGCGATGGGTTGGGCTGAAGGAATGGACGAGCATCATCGCGTGGCGGCAGCGATAGCGCTTTGCTTCATAGATTGCTGAGGCGGTCCGATGGAGCAGTTGGTATCGAATCCAGCCTACGTTCGTTCCATCCAGGCCGAGCGTTGCGGAGAGCCGTTCCAGCCGGAACTGCTTGCCAGGGGACGTATTCCAATCTTTCACGCGCTGGCCAAATGGTTCATCAACCTTGCCCTCGACCGCGATTACACCGAGCTCTTGGTGTAATCATGCGATCACGAGGAGGTCTGTTTGGCTGTTGCGACCTGGCGACCCGAGCTCAACCTCGCGTTCAAAGAAGCCATCCACGAGTTCAGTGTCCGAGTATTCGGGCGCTGTTGAAAGCATGGAACGTACAGCGAGGGGAAAGTCGTTGGGGGACTTCGACCATGCGAAGGCAAGCTCCTGAGCGGAGTAACCAAACTTCCAGTGAAGTTCTGGTTTAGCGAGACGAGGAATTATGTCCTCGGGATTCAGGAGCGGAACGTGGAGTCGGCGGGTCATGGGTACTTTTTACAAGCGCGCACGGAAAGTCTACCAGTTACGCGGCTTTGGCGGCGAAGGCCTTCCGGATCACTGCCGCGCGGCATCGCCGCACAAAATGATGCCGACTTTAAAGATGTCTGCTTTAAAGCATGAACTTGCTTCGGAATCGAACAGGTGTGCAATCGCACCCGCCAGTCCTGCTTGTCCCGCGCCACTCTGCGGTGGTAATCGACCTGTTTTCATGAAAAAAGCGCCGTAGACTCATTTTTCAGGGCCAGGAACGATTTTCCACGGACGCGTCCTATCAGAGCGTATGACCTCTGCCGGGTACATGGCGCTGATCGCCGCTTACAAGCTGAAAGTGCCACTGCTCCGAACGCTTTCGGCTTTGGGCGAGCGTCACCGCATTCGCAAAAAGAGCGGATGGCGCATTCTGACCGCTTTCGGATCGTCGTCGAAACCCTCAACGACATTCCTGACCGCACCTTCGATCTGCTGTAGCGCTTTTTGCATCAAAACGGCGGCAGCCTATCCAATTGAGCTCGGGAAAGTGAGCTCTCGAAACTGACGGAACCGGAAGTGAAATCTCTCGAAGGTGCCTACAAGGAGTCCTTTAACCGCTGAAGGCCAAGTCTCCAGGCGGTAGATCTCCACTCCCAATTCACGGGCTAAGGCGTCCATTCGCTCCCCTCGACCTCCCCTCGACGCAGGCGGAGTGCCACCTCACACTTTCGAGCGACGGTATACCCGCTAAGTCGGGCCGGGGGGCCGACGGCGGTAGTGTCTTTCAGATCTTCTGCCAGTTGGTTCCGTCTCCTTGGATCCCCGGCTCCCCTATATAGGCAAGTCCAGAGCGCCTTCTCTGGCCACAAGAACGCGCAAGGAGTGGCGTAGCGAACGGGCACGCGCTGCCCGATTCGCGCGACTCGCAGTGGCAAGAGCAGCCCCTGAAAAAGAGGGTATCATTATAATCACGCTGTCGTGATTTCAAGATGATATTGCAAAGAGCTTAAGACGCTGTTTCCGTTCACCGATATGGTGTAACGTGGTCCAGATAGACTTATTCGATCAAGAAAGCAGTGATGAAAACCAAGAAGCGCGGGGAGGCCAAGGGAGTGCTGGAAGAGACCAAAAGGGCGTCAGTGGGTGCGTCGGTAGGCATCCCAGCCGATCTTTACCGGACGCCGGAGGAGATTTCCAAGCAGGAGGCGGTATCTCTGGCCTGGGTTGTGCGCGAGGCGGCGAAAAGTTACGTTTCGGCGAAGTGGCCAGAATCGCGGGGTCAGCGGTAGAGCCGATGTCGAGTGTGCAGAACGCATTATTGCAACTCTCCGGGCGACAACAGCATCTGTGGGGTGACTTTGAGGGCGTGTTCCCCAGTGAGAAAGAGTTGGTTGCGGCGGCGCTTTGGCTTGGCGCGGAAGACATAGGTCCGCTGTCCGAAAAGGAGATCGCACTTGCCCAGAGCGCGAAAAACATTGCCCTTCCGAAACAGAAGCTTTCAGCGGTCAAAGAACTGATTCGGTCAGGCTATGACCCCCTGGGGGAAGTGTTCTGCACGCTGCGCTCCCCTGAGGAACGCCGTGAACACGGCGCAACTTACACACCCGGCCCGATTGTTCAAACTATGGTGGACTGGGCCGCGAGTGTTCGCGCACCAAGCCGAATTATCGACCCCGGTATGGGTTCTGCGCGGTTTCTTGTCAGCGCGGGAACCGCATTTCCCAAAGCGGAGCTGATCGGTATCGACGTTGACCCGTTAGCGGCGCTGCTGGCCCGTGCCAATCTTGCCGTCGGCGGTTTCGCCGGTCGGGCGCGTATTCTCCTCGGTGATTACCGCCGTTTTACCGAGCAGACGGAGGGACAGACGCTTTACATTGGTAACCCTCCATATGTCCGTCATCATCAAATTCCGTCGAAGTGGAAAGACTGGCTTTTCAATGAGGCTGCGAAGTTGGGAGTAGCGGCCAGCAAGCTTGCTGGCCTGCACGTTTACTTCTTTTTGGCGACTGCACGTAGCGCAAAGCCGGGAGACTTTGGCGTCTTTATCACTGCGGCAGAGTGGCTCGATGTGAACTATGGGGCGCTTGTCCGTTCGCTGGTTTTGAATGAACTCGGCGGGCAGAGCGTCACCGTGATCGAGCCGACAGCGCAACCATTCCCTGACGCGGCGACGACGGCGGCCATAACAACTTTCGAGATTGGTGCAAAGCCCACGTCCGTCATGTTCCGCCGTGTGGAGAGCCTGAGGAATCTGGGGGGCTTGGGGAAGGGACGCAAGGTTCACAGAGATCGGCTCGCCGTCGAATCGCGCTGGTCGTATCTCTCAAGGGTTACGGAAAAGCCGCCTGAAGGCTATGTCGAACTCGGTGAGTTGTGTCGTGTGCATCGCGGCCAGGTCACGGGGGCGAATGACGTGTGGATAGCAGGTAAGCATAGTGCAGGGCTGCCGCAAGAGGTTCTTTATCGGACGGTGACGAGAGCCCGTGAGGTGTTGGAGGCTGGCGGCATACTTGCCGATTCTAGTAAGCTTCGCTTCGTCATCGACATTCCGCCCGATCTCGATGCGCTCGACGCAACGGAACGGGGCGCAGTGAATGAATTCCTGAGAATCGCCCGCGAAATGGGGGCGAATAACGGCTATGTGGCTAGCCATCGTAAAGCATGGTGGTCAGTTGGACTGCGGGCTGCGGCCCCGATCATCTCTACCTACATGGCAAGAAGGCCTCCGGGGTTCGTCGTGAATAAGGCCGATGCTCGTCACATTAATATTGCGCATGGTCTTTATCCCCGTGACGGATTGACGGAAGTTGCCAAGAAGACACTCGTCGACTACCTGCAGGTCAACATCTCTCAACGCTCTGGCCGGACCTATGCGGGCGGCCTTACAAAATTCGAGCCTCGTGAAATGGAGCGCCTGATTGTGCCCGGCCCCGCCATGCTCGCCGCCGGAGTCTTGAAGTGATCGAGCCGCCGGTTTGGACGAAAGAGCAGCTCGACGCTGACCGGATAATGGCAAGTGCGGCATTTTCAAAAGAGCGGTTGGAAGAGCCGCTCGAAGACTACCTTGAAGCTTTTGACGAGTACCAAGGGCATATCGAAGAGATGCTAGAGACGACGGTCGATCTCTCGCAGCTTGAGGGCTCGGCGCTCGATGTTCTGACTGATCCGAATTTGCTGGAAGCCTTCCGGTACTTGGCGGGGCCGCCGATTTCGGAAGATGATCTGAAGGTGCTCGCCGACGCCAAGTCTCTCTCGAAAGGCCACCTTAAAAGCACGCCGGCAGATGTCCAGAAATTGATAGTTGTTGTCCATCAGGTCCTTGACCGCCGTCGTTTTACTTGGGTTGTCGAAGGGCGTGAACCGACAGAAGCGGAACGCGGCGCGGCGGTGATGGCATCTGCAGCGCTTATGGCGGCGAGCCGCACGCAAACGAGACGGCGCACAACCGGAAAAGACCAACAGGAAGCGATGGTGAAAGCAGCACTGAAGGCATTGGGATTCACAGAAGTAGCATCACGAAAAATCCCGAATGTTGCTCATGCGCCCGGGCCGGGTGGGTTTTGTGGCGAAAGCTTTCTCGGAAACCGAAAGGGGGACATTATTGTAAGGTTGTGGGATCACCGACTCATGCCGATCGAATGCAAGGTGTCGAACTCTTCGACGAATTCCGTGAAGCGGCTGAACAATGATGCAGCGGTGAAGGCAGGGAGCTGGAAGGTGGATTTTGGCCTTCGGCAGGTTGTCCCGACAGCCGTGTTGAGTGGAGTGTATAAGCTCCACAATCTTCTGGACGCACAGGATAGAGGGCTCACCCTGTTCTGGGCGCACGATCTCAAGCCGCTTACAGACTGGATTGCAAAGACGAAGCCATGATTAATGGGCAGGCACCTATCAAGGAGACCAT
>JBBRIO010000308.1:0-6564 GCA_038220855.1 Bryobacterales bacterium
TATATTAAGGACGCCCTCTTCGCCATCACCCTCGCCTCCCGCCTCCCCGTCTTCGAAGCCTCCAGTCTCGCCGGCGATCTCCTGGCCGGACTTCTCCTCCGCGTTGGCGGCGTCTTCCTCGTCCTCGGCAGAGCCGACTATCTCCTCCAAAAGAAGCTTTATATGAAGGACCAAATGATGAGCAAAGAGGACGTCAAGCAAGAGTACAAGCAAAACGAGGGCGACCCCCACATCAAGCAACAACGCCGCCATCTCCATGAAGAGGCCCTCAAAGGCGGAGCGATCGTCAACGTCCCCAAAGCCGACGTCGTCGTCGTCAACCCCACCCACGTCGCCGTCGCCCTCTCCTACGATCGAGGGTCCATGAACGCCCCCCGCGTCGTCGCCAAAGGCTCCGGTGATCTCGCCGGCCGCATCCGCGCCCTCGCCGAAGAACACAACGTCCCCATCTTGCAGAACATCGCCCTCGCCCGTACCCTCCATACCGTCGAACTCGAACACGAAATTCCCGAAGAACTCTTCGACGCCGTCGCCGAAGTGCTCCAGTGGGTCTACGAACTTCGCCAACAAGCGGAAGCCAAATCATGAGCGTAAAAGTCCAATACACCATCCCCGGTTGGGAGCCTTCTCCCTCCGCCACCCCCCTGCCGGACACCGCCCCCGTCGTCTTCGAAGAGCGTCTCCGCCAAGTCGGTCGCCCCGGCGCCACCACCTGGCAACAGGTCCTCCACCTCGATGCCCCCCAGCCCGGCGACCTCGCTCTGCCTCCTCCGCCCCGGCCCTTCACCCACGTCTATTCCGATCCCGCCGAAGACCGCCGCCGTTGGCAAGGCCTCCTCCGTCGCCACCTCACTTCCCCTTCCCCGTCCACCCCTGAAGTCGCCCGCATGCTCGCCGCCCTCGCCCGCATGCAGCAAAATGAAATGGAAATCGAAACCCGCATGACCATTGAGGCTCAAGACTAACCATGGCCACTTGGACCGAAGAAGACGCCTACCTCATCGCCGAACGCGCCCACGAATGGGCCATGCAGGGCGCGCACGAAGAAGCCGCTATCCTCCTTACCGGCCTCGTCGCCGCCGTTCCCTCTTATCCCTACGCCCGCCGCGCCCTCGCCGCCATCTATCTCCAAAACGATCACCCCGCCGAAGCCCTCGCCACCCTCGACGCCTCCCCCGCCCTCAGTCAGGATTGGGACGCCCGCCAACTCCGTCTCGAAGCCCTCCTCGCCCTCGGCCGCCGCCCGGAAGCCGAACGCGAATTCGCCGTCCTTCGCGCCGGCCTCGAACCCGCCCAAGTCCAACGCCTCTACTGGCGCTTCGAAAATTCAAGAACTTAAGCAACCTGGTGACACCCCCGCCGATAACTTGGGCGTCCGGAAGAAAACCGGCAAACTTACTGGAGATCAACACAATGTCTAACGTTTCAGGTCCCTCTGCTGGTGCCCCCGCGCACGGCCACAACTCAATTCAGGTGCGTAATCAGACAACTCTCAATGTCACCTTCAACAACAACACCGAACGAGCCAACTTCAACGCCAACGCCAACGCGATAGCCGCCGATGCTCTCAGAAGCTTCACCACTACCCAGCAGTCCAGCGCTCCCGCCGCTACCCCCGGTACCTTTGCCAGTCTTCCCGGCTTGGACATGTCCGCTTGGCAGGCCCGCTTCAATCAAGCCGGCGAAATCGGTGCCACCCTCGACAAAATGGAATCCGAAGCGATGAACCTTCTTAAAAGTCCAAAGAAAGAGGATCAGATCAAGGGACAGCAGATGATGCAGGCCATGCAGGCCATCATGGACGCCGTCATCAAAGCCATCCAAGCCCGCGGCGAGTCCATGAAGAGCGCCATTCAGAATTCCACCTCCCGCTAGGACAGTAGCCGATGTCAAACACACCCACCGACTTCGATCAAGCGCTCGCCGGCCAAACCTCCTGGGCCGAAGCCCTCGACATCCCCGACGGTGTTCTCGAAGTCTACGCGGTGCTCGGCAGCCAATATTACGAGCAAGGACTCCTTGATGACGCCAGAACCATGTTCAACGCCGTCATCGCCTTGAACGGCAACTCTCATCTCGGCTACGCCGGTCTCGGTGCCCTTGAACTCCTCAACGGCAACCCCGATGGCGCGCTCCAACAACTCGAATTGGCCTACGCCCGCTATCCCCAGGATCTCGTCGTCTGCGCCAACCTCGGGGAATGCCTCGTCCATCTCGGTCAGCCTCTCGTGGCGGCCCGTTTCCTCCGGGAGGCCGCCGCCCTCGACCCTGCTGAAGTTAACCCCTACGCCAATCGGGCCCGCGCCATCCTGGCCGCCCTGCCCAACGATTAACCACGCTCCAGGAAAAAGGAACCCATCATGCTCGGACTTGAAAAACTCGCAGGACCCGCCCTTAGCCTCATCCCGGGCGGTCAACTCATTGGCATCGGCCTCCAACTCCTCCAAGGCCTCATCGGCAACAAAGACCTTAAAGGCGCTGAAGACGTCCTCAAACTCCTCGAAAACTTCATGAAAAAGGGCGGCGGGGCGGACGCTGCTCCCGGTGCCGAAGCCAATCCCGCTCAACCGCAACCCTTCACCCTCCCCCAAAATCTCCCTCCGGGCACCACCGTCGAAATCGAGGTCCGCACCTCCAAGCCCAGCGGAAAACCCATCCCCCACGAACCCCTCCCCTCCGTCGATGGCAGCCCCGCCGGAGACCAAATGCTCTCTCAGAAAGCCAGCCAATTCGTCGAAGGTTCCGACGCCAACAAGGCCCGCGCTCTCAATCCCGGCTCGCAGGAATGGACCGCCGTTATGTGGGCCATGCAGTCAAACCCCAACGTCCACTACAACGCCGACACCCAGCGCTTCTTCGCCAAAACCGAAGGCGGCGGCAAAATGGACCTCGGCTCGCTCGAAGACATGAAGAAGGCTGCTGGCGGCAACTTCGATCGCTCGAACCCCGTCGGCATGGGCAAAATCAAGGAAGCACTCGACAAAAACCTCGCCGAAGCCTCCAGCACCCCCGAAGTCAGCAGCATCATCTATCGCATAACAACCCAAGCCGCCAAGGCCGACGAGACCACCGAGGCAACTCCAGAAGAACCCAAACAATTCGGCCGCGCCGAAATCGAGAAGTTCGAAGCTAGTCTCAAAGCTTATATGGAAGCCCGCTCCCTCATGGTCCAATACGAAGCCTCCTCCGAGGTCAGCTACACCTCCTTCGGCAACAACGCATAAGGACCCATGATGCTCGAAACCTGGGATTCTAAATTGACCCCGGAAGCAGCCCGCCGGCTGCTCTCCGGGGCCACCCCATTGCGGGAAGCCATGGGTGTGCCCGTCTCGGAACTCCTCCGCATGGCCGCCGTCGCCCACGAACTCTGGAGCCAAGGTCGCCGTGACCAAGCCGACACGCTCTACCGCGGCATCGTCTCCCTCGACGCCTCCGTCCCCTGGGGTCACGCTGGCCTCGGCCTCTCCGCTCTCGAAGCCGAAGACTTCCCCGCCGCCGAAGCCCATCTCCGCCGAGCCCTCGCCGCCGGACCCGATGACCCCGCTATCCAGGTCAATCTCGCCGCCTGCCTCCTCCGTCTCGATCAACTCTCGGGCTCGCTCACCATCCTCGCCGCCGTCGTCGAAAAACACCCGCAACACCCGGCCGCCCTCCGCGCCGCCGCCATCCTCAACGGCCTCGGCCACGCCGTCGCCGAACTCCTCAAATCATGATCGAAAAACTCAAACTCCAATTCGATTCTATTCGGAATGAAATCGCCGCCGGCCAACTCGCCGCCGTCATCACCCGCTACAGCGACCTCGTCCTCGTCATGGCCATCGCCTGCATGGTCGGCATGATGATCGTTCCCCTGCCCACGTTCATTCTCGACGTCCTTCTCACCGTCAATATCACCGCCGCCGTCACCCTCCTGATGGTCTCCATCTACATCGCCGACGCCACCCAAATCGCCTCCTACCCCACCCTCCTCCTCATCACCACCCTCTACCGCCTCTCTCTCGATATCTCCGCCACCCGCCTCATCCTCCTCCAAGCCGACGCCGGAGAAGTCATCTACTCCTTCGGCAATTTCGTCGTCCAAGGCAACTTCGTCGTCGGCGCCGTCATCTTCCTCATCATCACCCTCGTCCAGTTCATCGTCATCACCAAAGGCGCTGAACGCGTCGCCGAAGTCGCCGCCCGCTTCACCCTCGACGCCATGCCCGGCAAGCAGATGTCCATCGACGCCGACCTCCGCGCCGGCATCCTCGACTTCAAACAGGCCCGCACCCGCCGCGAAGCCCTCGCCCGCGAAAGCCAGTTCTACGGCGCCATGGATGGGGCCATGAAGTTCGTCAAAGGCGACGCCATCGCCGGCATCGTCATCACCGTCATCAACATCGTCGGCGGCCTCGTCATCGGCGTTGCCATGAACGGCATGTCCGCCCTCGAAGCCCTCGAGACGTACTCCATCCTCACTATCGGCAACGGCCTCGTCTCCCAAATCCCCGCCCTGCTCATCGCCATCTCCGCCGGCATGGTCGTCACCCGCGTCGCCGCCGATACCCCGGAAACCAACCTCGGCAAAGAGATCGGCGGCCAGATCCTCGCCCAGCCCAAAGCCATCTCCATCACCGCCGCCCTACTCTTCCTCCTCGCCCTCACCCCCGGCCTTCCCAAGATCCCCTTCTTCCTCCTCGCCGGCCTCGCCGGAGCCGTCGGCTACGGCCTCTACCGCGGCAAAAACAACGAAGCTACCGAAGCCGAAGCCAAAAAACCCGAACTCGAATCCCGGGCCCCGGACTTCTCCCCCACCACCCCCATCATGCTCGTCGTCAGTGAAGATCTCGCCTCCTTCATTGACCCCGCCACCCCCTCCGGCAAGGCCTTCTCCGATACCCTGCGGGAACTCCGCCACACCCTCTATTACGAAACCGGCGTCCCCTATCCGCCCATCAAAGTATTTTCCCGGCCGATGAGCAGCCCCGGCGCTTATCACGTTCTGCTGAACGAAATCCCCGCCGCCACCGGCCAGCTCCGCGCCGATCTCGTCCTCGTCGGCGCTGCCCAACGCGACGTCGCCATCTATGGCCTCAAGGGCGAAGAGACCCGCAATCCCGCCACCGGCCGCCCCGCCATCTGGCTCAGCCGAAACCTCATCGACCGCGTCAAATCCCTCCAACTCGCCCTCTGGGAACCCCACGAAGTCCTCCTCCTTCACCTCGGCCACTTCATGCGCTCCAACGCGCAAGAATTCGTCGGCGTCCAGGAAACCCAATGGCTTGTCAGCCAACTCAAACAGATCTTCCCCAGCCTCGTCGACGAAGTCGCCCCCAAGCCCATCTCCTACCAAGTCCTCACCGAAGTCCTCCGCCGCCTCGTCGAAGAACACGTCTCCATCCGCGATCTGAAATCGGTCCTCCAATCCCTCTCTGAAGTCGGTCGCTCCATCACCGACCCCGTCGAACTCGTCGAACACGTCCGCTCCGGGATGAAACGAACCATCTCCTTCAAAGCCTCCGAGGGCAAAACCACCCTCTTCGTCTACCGCCTCGATGCCGAGTTCGAAGACATGTTCCGCAACTCCATCCGCTATGGCCCCGCCGGACAGCAGATCCAAATGGAGTCCAGCATGATCCAGCAAATCCGCGCCTCCGTCCAGGGCGTCATCGGCAACCTGCCCGCCACCGCCCAGCGCCCCGTCATCCTCACCGATAAAGACATCCGGCCTTTCGTCTTTCGGCTCCTCCAGTCTCACTTTCCCGATCTCACCGTCCTCAGCTTTGACCAGATAAGCCCGCAAATCCGGCCCCAGCATCTTGCCTTCATTGATGCGGCCGCCGCCACTAAAAAGGTAACCCGATGACCAAACCAAACTTCCAAATTCCTGCTCCTGAAAACTTCCCCCAACTCGAACGCGTCTTCGCCGCCGGCAAACTTGAACCCTTCATCAAGCTCATTGAGGATCGCCGCTCGAAGCTCGGCACCATCGTCGCCGCCAAGGACCCTGACGCGCGCCGCGCCACCGCCGCCCTCGCCGCCTACGACCTCGGCTTGGCTCTGATTCAACGCATCGATCAGATTCGTCGTCAAGCCGCAACTTCCGCCCCTGCCACCCGATAACTCAGGCAAGGAGAAAGCAAGATGAGCCTCGACAAAATCAACAACCCCGGCGCAGTCCACGAAACCGGCGGCGAACCAGATCTCACCGCCAAAAAACCCGGTAAACTCGGGGCCTTCATGGGCGGACTCGGCAAAGTTGCCTCGGTCGCCGCGGGCGTCATGTTCCCCGGCGTCGGACCCATCGTCGGCGGCATCCTCGGCGGCAGAAGCCTCGGCACCCCCGTCAACTTCTCGGGCGGCATGCTCGGCCCGGAATCCTCCCAATTCCTCCAATACCAACAGCAGATGACGATGGAGATGCGCTCCTTCGAACTCGCCTCCACCATCCTCAAAAACCGACATGACGCCTCCATGTCGGCCATCCGCAACATGAAGAGCTAACCATGCGTACCAAGCTCCAAACCACCACCGACGAAATCGCCTTCCTCATGGAAGCCGGCATCGTATATCGCGATGCCCATG
>JBBRIO010000309.1:0-6548 GCA_038220855.1 Bryobacterales bacterium
GCGACATAGGCGAGGGAGAGCGGGATGGAGATAAGCGGGTACACGAGCAGCATGAACATCTGCGTTTTGCCCGCGGAGGCGTTGCGCCAGGCTTGGGTAGGGTCGACGGCGCGGGGGAAATAGACACTGCCGAGATTGCCAACGGCGATGAGCATGGTGGCCATGACGGTGAGGACGGCGAGAGATTCGGCGAACTGCAAGGAGGTGAAGCGGACGGGGAGGACGACGACGATGAGGGTGACGAAGGCGAGGCAGAGGAGGAGGAAGAAGGCGGCGACGAGGTTTTTGGCACGCAGGACGGTGCGGAGGCTGACGGGAGTCACAAACCAGGCTTGGGCGGCACCTCGTTCAAAACCGAAGACGTTCCACAGGAGGATGTCACTGAGAACCAGCAGCGCGTAGGACATGGAAAGGGTTAAATAGTTGGTGGTTACGAAGCCGCCTTCGGCACCCCGGCGGAGGCCGATGGGGAGCCAGAGGAGTTGGCCCATGGTGCAGGCCATGAGAAAGACGAGCCGAAAACGGGGAGCGCGGACGAGGGCGCGGAGTTCCTTTTCCATGAGGGCGGCCAGGGGGTCGGCGAAGAGGCGGGCGGGGAAACGGTAGAACGCTTCGAGGCGGACGCTGGGTGGGCGAGAGGCGGCGGTGGGGGCGGCGGTGAACTCTTCCAGGCGGAGCGAGCGAGCGAACTGCGAGCGCGCGAACCAGTAGGCGGCTCCGGTCCAGAGGAGTAGGGTGAGGACGGAGCCCCAGGCGAGGTGGCCGGTGCCAAGGTGACCGGCGGCTTTCCAAGGGAAGACCCAGGAGAGCGCAACGAGCTTTTCGAGTTGGGCGACGACCGGTTTCGGGATGCCTTTGAGGGCGACGAGTTGGGGCAAAACGAGCAGCCCGAGGAAACAGAAGACAAGGATCTCGCGGATCCATTTGCGCTGCATGAGCCGTTCGAGGACGGTTTTGATACCACTCGAGACGAACAGGTTGAAGGCGCCGAACAGGAGAAGGGGGAGAACAGTCCAGAGCGGAGTGCGCGGATTGATCACGAGCCCGACGCAGGCCCCGAGGAGGACAAGGAGCATTTCCAGGCCGGTGGAAAGGCGGAGGGCGACTTCGAGGGCGAAGAGTTGGCCGGGTGGGATGGGGTAGACGAGGAGGCGGCGAACGTCGAGGAAGGCGCCCGAGGAGGCGAGCATGACGGGGAAAAGTTGCCAGAAGAAGAAGACGAAGAAGAGGCCCGAGACGAGGGCGGGTTCGAGGATTTCGAGACGGACGGCACCGCTCGTGAGCAGGGCGGCGCCAGAGCCGGCACCGATCCAGAGGCTGTACCAGAGCAGGCCGCTGAGCCAGGAAAGGAAAACCCCGACTTTGTGAGCGCGGAGGTAGAAATTTCGCTGGGCGCGGAACTGGGCCCAGAGGATGGCGCGGAGTTGGGCGAGGTTGGGCGAGCCGGGCATGATTACAACCACTCGAGGGCGTTGGGCGCGCGGGGCACTCCGCCGACGACGCGGACGAAGATTTCTTCCAGCGTTTCGGCGCCGGAGCGGAGGTTGGCCATGGGTTCGTCGATGACGAGCTTGCCATCGTGGATGATGGCTACGCGGTCGCAGAGGCGTTCGACGACTTCGAGGACGTGGGAAGTGAGGAACATGGTGGCGCCGCGGCGGACGCGATCGAGGAGGATGTCTTTCATGAGCCGGGCACCGACGGCGTCAACCCCTTCGAAGGGTTCGTCGAGAAGGAAGAGTTGGGGGGAGTGGATGAGAGCGGCGGCCATGGCGACGCGCTTGCGCATGCCTTTTGAGTATTCGGCGATCAGCTTTTGGTCGTGGCCGTCCATCTCGAAAAGGGCGAGGAGTTCGCGGGTGCGTTCCCGGGCAAGCGCGGGGTCGAGGCCATAGAGACGACCGATAAATTCGAGGAATTCGGGGCCGGTGAGGTGATCAAAGAGCAGGGTATCGTCGGGGACGAGGCCGATCTGCTGTTTGATGGCGAGGGCGTCGGCGGGCATGCGGAGGCCGAGCAGTTCGATTTCGCCGGAGGTGGGGGTCGCCAGGCCCATCAACATTTTGATGGTGGTGGTTTTGCCGGCTCCGTTCGGGCCGAGGAAGCCGAAGAAACAGCCTCGGGGAACGGAGAAGGTGAGGCCGTCGACCGCCGCTTTGGTTCCATAGACTTTCCGGAGGTCGCGAACGGCGACGGCCGACGCGGGGACAAGCGGAGGGGGCTCAATCACAATCAACAGTTTAAGACTTTTCGCAGAGCCGCCGAGAAGGAATACGAGACGACGCTGCTATGAACGCCATTCTAACCCCTTCCGCCGCCCGTGAAAAAGCTCTCCAGGCCCTCGGCCAACTTCCCCCTTTCAGTCCGGTGCTTGCCAAGTTAATGGCAACGCTGGCCCGAGAGGATGTCATGTTGACCGAGTTGGCCGACTGGATTGAGAAGGACGCGGTACTGGCGGGGAACGTGCTTCGAATCGTGAATTCGGCGGCCTATGGCCGTTCGGCTTCGGTGAGCAGCGTTCGCCAGGCGATCGCGATTCTCGGGACGGTGAAGCTGCGAAACATCGTGCTGGCGATGCAAGTGGCTCGGATGTTGACGCAATTGAAGCTGCCGAAGGGATGGTCGGATTCCCGTTTCAACCTGCATGCCACCGCCACGGCGTTGATGGCGGATTTATTGGCGCAGTATCTACCGATCGATTATGCGGAGGGTGCCTTCATTGCCGGGTTGATGCACGACATTGGCAAGTTAATGTTTGCGGTAGGGATTCCGGATGCTTATGCCGAAGTTTGCGAGATGCAGAAGCAGTCTGGGCGGGCGGCGGTGGAATGCGAATTCGAGTTGCTGGGAATTACGCATCCGGAGTTGTCGCTGGCGGTGCTGGAAAAGTGGCAGCTACCGATTCCGGTCCGGTCGGCGGTTCGCTATCATCACAACCCCGACGCCGACTCGTCGGCTCCGGGCTTGATGGCGCTGAGTCGAGCCATTCAATTGGCCGACCATGCGGTGAATCATTTCGGGATCAGTCTATTCCCCCCGGACGGCGAGCTAGAAGATCCCGCTCCGCTGCTGGAAGCCTGTGGGTTGGGTGACCGCACGGCGCGGGTGATTGAGTCGTTCAAAAAAGATTTCGAGGCGATGAAGTCTGGCTTTTAGTCGAACGGGATTTCGGCGACGTAGACCTGAGCGGATCCCGTCCGGTCACTCGTGAACACGACACTTCGCTCATCGCGGGAAAACGAGGGGTGGGAGTGGGTCCACTGGGGGCCATAGACGGTGTCGGTACCCATTTCCATCCAACTCAGCGCCCGACGCTCCGGAGATGTGGCGTTTTGCGCAGCGGCGAAATCTGCCGCCAAGGCATAGCAGCTTTTCGCCCATTGCGAACCGCCGCCTGTGGCTTCGGAAAGGCAGACCAGCCGCCGGGAGCCGCTGGCGACATCGACGATAAAGATTCCGTCGTCCGGATGGTTGGTATCGCAGAGTACGGCGGTGCCGGCGCGATTAGGAGTGATGTGCCAGGCGTTAAAGGCAGCGATGGTCCGATGCTCGCGCGTTTCCCAGTCTATCGAGCGCAGAGCGTGCGGCCAGACGGTATACACCAGTTGCCCGGTTCGTCCGAGGAACGTTTCGTGGACGACGAACTCGTCGTTGTCATGCTGATAGAGACATTCGAGGCCAGTGCCATCCGGACGGACGCGATGGATGCGGGGGGCGGGATCGGCAGCGAACTCGATCCAATTGCCATCGAACGGGTGAAACTGCGGATGGATGACCGTGCGGGGAAACGGGATTACGTGCCAACCGGATCCGTCGGTTCGGCCGACAGCTAAACCCGATTGCCCGCCATTGTTTCCGGCGGCGTTCCCGGCGGCCTTGACGGCGGCGACGAGCCATTCTCCGCTCGAATCAAAAGAGCATTCCCCCATTGAGCCGCCGCCAAAATCAATCAGGCACCCTTCTTCCAGGGAATCGAGACGCAACCACCAGATGCCGCTGCCGCGGACGAAAAACACCCGCTCGCCGGTGGGATGGAAGGCCGGCGAGAAGGGATGGATCGCGGGGCCATCGGTCAGCTGGCGAATCTCACCGGTCGGATACTCGTCGACGGCGAAGAGCTGCCAGGAGCCGGTCCGATTGGAGATAAAAAGCATGGTCTGCCCGTTGGGACTGAACGAGCTTTGCAGGAAATAGGTGGCGTGATTGATGGAGGGGTGATCGGTGAGTTGGTGGACGACAGCGCCCGAGCGGGAGTCCCGTCGCTGCGAGTATTCGGAAGGGACCAGGCGGCCCTTATGCCCCAGCATCTAGTCCTTTTTCTTGCAGATGAAAATGTGTTGCCAGGGCAGGAGATCGAGCACCTTGTCAACGCGAAAGCCTTCGGGTTCGAGCTCCATTTTCACTTCCGCGATGCTCATTTTGTGTTCGAGACGAATGGGCACGGAAGTGTCTTCTTTGCGAAATTCGAGGAGGACAAGGCGGCCGTCGTCCTTCAGCGCCTCCCTCAGGCGGCGGAGCATCACTTGGGGACGGGCGAACTCGTGATAGACGTCGACGAGTAGGATCAAGTCCTGGGACTTGGGTGGTAGCTTGGGGTCATCCTCAGTACTGAGCACGGGAACGACGTTGTTGATGCCGGCCGATTTCAGCCGCCGGTCGAGGAGCTCGAGCATACGCGGTTGGATATCGACGGCGTAGACTTTACCAGTGGGCCCGACGAGTCGCGACATGCGGACGGTGTAATATCCGCTCCCGGCACCTAAGTCGCAGACCGTCATACCCGGCTTGATTTGGAGCGCCTGGATGGCTTTGGCGGGGTTTTCCTCGCTTTCGCGTTCACTTCGCTCCAGCCAGTCGGCCCCGGCCGCGCTCATGACCGGGGCAACGACTCGGCCGCTGACGGGATGTTTTGCCTGCGCCAGCAACCCGCCTATCCCGGCCAGAAAAAGAGCCGATTGCAATCCCGTTCTCAGTACTCGCATAATTGTGATACCTAACATTCTAAAGATTGATTCGCTTGGTGCTCCAGATGGTGCACTCGGTGGAGCAATAATCTACTTGGACAGCCGCCATGTTACCTTCGCGCCTATTATCTATCTTACCCGTCGCCACCCTCGTCGTCTTTGCCGCTTCGTGCGGCGGTGATGCCGCCAAGCGGATTACGACGTACCGTATGGGCGACCGCGCCCCGACGGGCTCGGTAACCTATGTTGGATTGACGGCGGACTACCGTCAGGACCTTCCGGGGGCCAAGGAGCCATTGAAGAACCGCTACCTCGTCATTTTCCTCTCGGTCACGAACGGCGGAGGAGGCGAGGTGATGCTTCCGCATACGCGATTGATTAAGCCGGATGGCACCGAGATCGGCGAGGTGACCGAGATTGAGGGGTTCCCGCAATGGATGGGTTTGCTGCGCAGGGTGGGGTCGTCTTCGACCGAGCAGGGCTATGTAGTGTTTGACGTTCCGGTTGGTGCGTATAAACTACAGGTATCCAGCGGCGGCGAGCCCGATAAGGAGCAACTTGCTCAAATTGACATTCCGGCCAATCTTGGCCCAGCTACCCCCAGCGTTACTGGTCCTTCTCTCGGCAACTAGAATTCTAGCGCAAGCTGGTTCGGGGCTGGCAATTCAGAACCTAGTAGTGAGCGATTCCGCTGGCGGCGAACGCTTTGAGGGCCGGTTTGGGAGCGGTGAGCGGGTTTTCCTGCGCTTTTCGATAGCTGGCGCGCGAGCGATTAAGGGCGATGACGATAAGGACCCGCGGATGCGGCTTCGCTATACGATTCGATTGACGGATGCGAGCCTGATTCCCGTGGCCAAGCCCTTGAGCGGCGAAGTGGTGGCGGACCTGGCGCCTGAAGACAAAAAGTGGCAGCCGCGGGTAAACGCCGAGATCGAACTGCCGACTGGTCTGATAAAGGGCCAAGCCGCCCTTTTGATTGAACTGGAGGACCAGGTTGCGGTGACCAGGACTTCCCTCCGATCGGAGATTGCGCTGGCTGGGCCCGCGATCGCCGACGACGCTCCGCTAACGGCGACGAACTTTTACTTCCTCCGGCAGGAGGAAGACGGCCCCCCGCTTGACCCGGCGGCCTACCGGGCTGGAGATACGGTTTGGGCGCGCTTTTCTATGATTGGTTTTGCGCGAGGCGAGGGGAACCGGTATGCGGTTTCTTATGGTTTGGAAGCGTTCGGAGCGGATGGAAAGAGCCTTTTCCGCCAAGAGGTGGCGGCCGAGCAACAGGGCGATTCGGCATATCCGCGCCGCTATTTGCCCAGTGTGCTGAGCTTGCAACTGACGAAGGACCTGGCCAAAGGGGAGTATTTGATTCGACTTCATGTGCTCGACACGATGAGCGGGAAGCGCGCCTTGTCGGAACATCGTTTTACAGTTGAATGAGATTAATCGCTCTGGGTCCTACTCCTGAGTCATGGGCCTTTTTCGCACGCGTTCGGCGGCAGTGTACGGTATCGAAGCGCATCTGATCGACGTCGAGGTCGACCTGTATAACTCAGGGTCGGCCCGGGATTTCATCACGGTGGGGAT
>JBBRIO010000310.1:0-6534 GCA_038220855.1 Bryobacterales bacterium
TACTGGTAAAGATTTCGAGTTTTTCGAGCTGTTCCTGACACTGATGACAGACAAGCAGGTGTTCTTCGACGGCGGCGGAGGCCGGTTCGGACACTTGCTGCAACATGTATTTTTCGAGTTGGTCTTCGGTAACGTGCTGTGCGGACGATTGAAACATTCCTTTTCTCCATTCCACTTCATTAGGGTAATCCATCACCCTCGTCGAATTAGTGGAAAAAGAATTAGAATTTTCTCGAATATTTGTTTTACGGAAAATCCGCTAGACCGGAAGCCGGAGAACGCGGTGGGCGTTGCTCCAGGCGAGCTTTCTGAAGACATCGGGCGAGGACAATTCCTGGAGACGGGTCAGGGTTTCCCTGCCCACGCACTTGCCTTTCAGGCTCGGGAGGAGGGCCCCACTCCCGGTGCCGCGGCCGTCTTTGCAGGAACAGTCGCTGCCGAACATTAGCTTGTTCTGGTGGCGGGCCAGGAAGGCGCGAGCGAAGGAGGGGTCGCGGCTCAGGGCGTTGTTGCCGGAGTTGGCCGACAGATCGCCGAAGAGATTGGGGAAATCGGCGAGCCAGCGGTCGGTCAGGCCGCCGAGCTTGACGGGCCCGGGCGGGTATTCGCTGTTGGCGGGGACGTCGACGCTAATGCTGGCCCAGAAGAAGTTTGCATGACCGATGAAGGTGGTTTTTTTGTGCGCTTTAAGAATCCTGTCGAAGTGGCGGTAGCCGGTGTTCCAAGTGCCTTCGGCGGCGAACGGCGACGCTTCCTGAAAGTGGATCAGTACGGGGACTTTGTGGTCGGCGGCGAGGTCGTAGAGGCGGCGCATGTCTTTGGCGTCGGCGGCGGTATGATTTTTCATTTCGCCGATGCCGATGGCACCGTCTTTGAGCGCTTGGGTAAGGCCGGCGAGGGATCCCGGTTGGGACGGGTCAGCGGCGACGAACCAGGTGAATCTTCCGGGGTGACGGGCGATTTGTTCTTTGGCGCGGTCCTGATCCTTCATTTGAGTCAGGAGGACGGCTTTAGTCATGCCAGCGCCCTGGACGTGGTCGAGCGACGAGATGCCGTCCCGGCGGGGGTGGAGATGGATATCGATGACCGGGGAGGGCCAAGGATCCTGGGCCAGGAGGGGGGCGGCGAAGGCGGCGAGAAAGTGTCGGCGGTTAATCACGGTGGTTGGCGTATTACATCACTTTTTGGGGCAGTTCGCAGCAAGGCCAAAGTTGTGATGGAATAGGGAAGAATGCCTCAGAATGCGATCAGTCAGGAAATCTTTGACGCGGTGGTGGTTGGCTCGGGTGCGGGGGGTGGCACAGCGGTGCATGTGCTAACCGCCAAAGGCCTGAAGGTAGCCCTGCTCGAGGCGGGCCCGATGTTGGATGTCGGGACGGAGTTTAAGGAACACAAGGTTCCGACCGATTACGACCATCGGGGGGCCGAAGAGGGTGGCAAGTCGTATTTCGGCAAGGGCAAGCCGTTTGGCTTTTTCTCGACGACGAGCGGAGGCTGGGAGCTCGAAGGCGAGCCTTACACGGTGGGCGAAGGGAGCCAGTTTCAATGGTTCCGTTCCCGCATTCTCGGTGGGCGAACGAACCACTACGGTCGCATGTCGTTCCGCTTCGCCGAATATGATTTTAAGCCTTACGACAAGGACGGCCTAGGCTTCAACTGGCCGATTTCGTACCAGGACATTTCGCCCTACTACGACAAGGCCGAGGAGTTCATCGGGGTGGCGGGGACGATCGAAAACGTACCGTCCTGCCCGGATGGCAAGTTTCACGCCGCGCCGCCGCCGAAGGTGCACGAGATGCTCGTCAAGAAGGCGTGCGACAAGCTGGGCGTGATCTGTATTGCTAATCGGCGGGCCGTGATTACGAAGAATCTGAACGGCCGTGCGGCGTGCCACTATTGCGGGCAATGCGGGCGGGGCTGCCAGTCGGCGTCGGCTTATAGCTCAGCGCAGGTGCAGGTCTTCCCGGCGATGAAGACGGGCCGGTTGAAAGTGTTCGATCTGGCGATGGTGCGCGAGGTGCTGACCGACGAGAACGGGAAGGCGACCGGCGTGTTGTACGTCGACAAGAAGACGCGGACCGAGAAGATCATCAAGGCGAAGGTCGTGATTCTGGCGGCGAGCGCGTGCGAGTCGACCCGCATTCTGCTGAACTCAAAATCGAAGGAGTTTCCGAACGGGCTGGCCAACGGGTCGGGCATGTTGGGCCGTTACCTGATGGATACGGTGGGCTTCGGGTTGTCCGGGACGGTTCCGGCGCTGGAAGGGATGCCTCATTACAACACCGACGGCTATGGTGGGGCGCACTTATTCATGCCGTGGTGGCTGTGGGACAAACACAACAAGTTAGATTTCCCGCGGGGATATCATATTGAGATCGGCGGCGGTTATAGTATGCCCGGGGTCGGGTCCTATCATGGCGCGGCGCGTCGTTATGGTTACGGCGCCAATATGAAATCCAAGATACGGGAAGGTTACGGAAATACGATCGGCTTTGCGGGTCGTGGCGAGATGATTCCGAATATCCACTCGTATTGCGAGTTGGATCCGAACGTAGTAGATCGCTGGGGAATTCCGGTCTTGAAGTTTCATTTCAAGTGGACCGACTACGAGTGGAAACAGGCTCGACATATGGAGAAGACCTTTGCCGAGATCATCACGGCAATGGGCGGCAAGGTCGCCGGCCTGAGCGCTTCGCAGCGCGAATCGCAGGGAATTTCGATTCCCGGGACGATAATCCATGAAGTGGGCGGGGCGCGGATGGGTAAGTCGGCCAAAGACTCTGTGTTGAATGGTTACTGCCAGACGCACGAGATGAAGAACCTGTTTGTGATGGACGGAGCTAGTTTCGCGTCGAACCCGGATAAGAACCCGACCTTGACGATTAATGCACTGGCCTGGCGCGCTTGCGACTATCTGGCCGAGGAGATGAAGAAAGGCAATGTCTAACTTTGTACCGCTAGAAACGATTGACCGGCGGGCGCTCATCCGGTCGCTGGCCCTGGGCCTGACTGCGATGGGAGCGATGGACATGGAGGCGGCGCAGCATGTGCACGTCGAAACGGGGGCGGAGAAAGCGAAGAGCGGCACTTACAAAGTAAAGACGTTTACGCCGGGCGAGTACAAGACGATTCAACAGTTGGCAGTGTTGATTGTGCCGGCGGACACGGTATCGGGCAGCGCGCTCGATGCCGGAGCGCCGGAGTTCATCGATACGCTGGCGAGCCAGAACGTGCAGATTGCGGACATCTTCCACGGCGGTTTGGCGTGGCTCGACGCAGAGATGCGCAAGCGGTATCAGGCAACTTTTGTGGCGGCGAAACCGGAGCAGCAGACGCAGATGTTGGATGCGCTGGTGGAGGCTGGCCGGGAGTTGGCCGAGCGGCAGAGCGAAGAGCTGGTTTACCAGAAATCGCCGATTTATAAAGACTTTACCGGGTATACGGTGCGCCGGGCGAACGAGTTGGGGGCTGGCGTAGCGTTTTTTGACTGGGTTCGCAAGATGACAGTGGATGCGTTTTATACGAGTCCGATTGGGTTCAAGGATTTGAACTATATCGGGAATCAGGCGTTGGCTAAGTACGTGGTGCCGAAGGAAGCGATGGAGTACGCGCTGAAGCGGAGCCCGTTCGCTTAGGCGATTAGAGCGCGTCGATGGCCCTGGCGAAATCGGCTGGGGTCCGGAGCAGCAGGCTCTTGCCCTTGCGGCGTCGGACTGCGGAATCGATGATATCCGGGAACGGAACTCCCGCTCGCAGGAAAGGCAGCAACTGGAGATTGAAGAGCCGGGCGGAGCCCCTTTCGAGCTTCACTGCCGGCATCTTTTCGTAATACCGCGTGGTGGGGCCGAGCAGCACGACCGTCTCCGTGTTGGCTTCCTGATTGAGCAGATCGGCCAGGAATTCCACGTGGCCCTTGGGCTTCCGCAGGACCTGATAGTCCACTAGCCCAAGCTCCAATTCACTGATCGCTCGACCGACCTCGCCGAGTTCGGCCGGGCGAAAGTTTTCGCGGCGGTATAGCTCCTGGCGCTTATCGAGGTTGAAAACGACTAACTTGACGGGCCGGGGGCCAAGACGCTCGAGGAGCGACGACAACGCCCCCACGAGGAGCATCTCATCCGATGGCCGGAGGCGGGTGCGACGGAGCGAGATCGGGGCGGCGTTCAGGAACACGGTGAGCGGCCCACCGGGCTTGGTCTGGTTCGACTGCGGGAGCAGCCCACGCAACCCAAACTCGGCCACCGTATGCGGCGGGATGGCCAGCTTGATCTTGCGATCGGCGCGGTTAAGGGCAACCTTGGTAGTCCACGATCGGCGACAAGCCCGGCCCTGTTCATCGTAGAGCAGCCAATCGACCTTGTACCGGCCTTCGCCGAGCAGGTAGCCGCCCCCGGTCTCGATGGACTGGTTCGTTTTCGGGATCACCGGCAGCTCAAATCCTTGACCGAGAAAAACCGGCGGCCCTTGCTCGGGAGTCACCTTGGTGACGATCGCAAGACGGTGGCCGGCACCGAGGAACTGGTTCAACGGCACCGAGAAGAAGTAACCGGATTGGAAGCGGAAACCGAAGTTGAGATAGGGCGGGGCGGCGTTCACTTCGCACTTGAGGACCTGCGAGTATACGCGGTCAAAGGTGCTGATCCAAGTAGTGGGAAGGAGCGCTTGCGCCCAAACGAGCGCTACCAGTTGTAAAGTACCCATCCGCCGAAGTTTTCGTCGTCGGTGGCAAAGATGATTCCGCCAGTGCCGGGGACGAGTTCCATACCCTCTATCTTATGATCGGCGAAGGTGCGGATGCGGAGCAGGCGGGGATGGGGCTTGAACCGGAGCTTGGTCCCTTCGAACGTGAAAACGCCGCCGAGGTAGATGGCGGACTCAAAGGGCCCATCGTCACCCGGATCAGAGGCCGAAGCGACGAAGAGGACACCGCCTTCATCCACCTTCATCTCTGAAATGTGCCGGACGTTTTGCGTGGGCCAAGGGACACGAATGGTGGTGGATTGAACTTGTTCAACTTTGTAGCCACCTTCCAAATGGAGTTCGCCAAAATACAGGCGTCCGGGGCTGGCGTCGGCCCCGCGATCGGCCCAGGCGAGCATCAAGCGGCCGTCCAACCTTTGGACGCACAGACCTTCGAAGTTCTGATCGGCAGGAATTTCCGGCAGGTTAAAGCGGCCGAGGGTGGTGACGGTTTTGCGGTCTTCGGAAAGGCGGATGTGATAGACGATGCCGCGGCTAATGAGCGCTAGAAACTCGTTCGGATGGCCCGGGAGGGTGGAGATACTTTCGAGGTCAATGCAGTCCTTATCGAAGTTCCAGATGAGGGGCTGGTAGGTGATGGGCTTGGGGCCGGCGATGGTGATGAGGGCCACGCGGGGCTCGTTAAGGGCCTTGTTGTCGTGAACGATGAAGAAGACGCTGTGGTCCTGGGTGTGCTCGACGAGGGCGAGGTCGCTGATCCCACCGAGGAGGCCGCCCCGCACGGGTCGCCAAGTGTCAGCGGAAAACGCAAAGACGGCCGAGGCCACGAGGAGCAGAAAAGAACGAACGGGCATAACTCCTATGCTCTCGCAATCAGCCCTCGAGAATCGCGACAAGTTCAAGGACCGCCTTCCGCGCGGGCTTTAACAAGGGGAGGTTCGAGAGTTTGAGCAGCAGGACGACCATGCCAATGCTGCGTTTGATAAGTTGGCGAGAGCTGGACTGGCCCTCGGAACGATCGTAGATCCAGAACAGCAGCATGCCCATCTGGTACATCCAAAGGATTTTGGCCATGTGCGGCGCGAGGTCTTTGGGGATACTGATGCCGGTTTCATCCAGCGCCCGTTGGAACTGAGCGAAATCGAAATCTCGGATCGGCCGCGAGGGTTCGCTGAAGGGAGACAGAGGGCTGGCCGGGTCCGCCGCGTTGCTCATCAACGCGCCGAGGAAGCGACGGTTGGGTTCGAAATAGGCGAACTTGGCGTCGAGGATGGCGATGACCCGGTCTTCGAGTTTCTTGCTCTGGTGAGCCGGCTCCAGCAGCGGGCCGAGGTCTTCCAGGGCGCGGCGATAGTAATCGAGGACGATAGCATCCTTCGATTCGAAATAGTAATAGGCCAGGCCGGTGGCCACGCCGGAGCGGGACGCGATTTCCCGCATCGTAGACTCGGCGAAGCCACGTTCGCGGAAAAGTTCGAGCGCGGCTTCAAGAATCTTGACCCGGGTTTCGGCGGAACGTTGCTGGCGCATGGTTTTCCCTATCGAAGATCGCAAGACGGTAGTTCGACCTGTTGGAGCTTGTAGACGAGGTCAGCATCAGCTTTTAACCCGAGCCAACTGGATAGCTGCGTCCGGCTCCGGGAGAGCGTGGCGAAGGCCTGCCGCGCCATCGGTAGTAAGGCCGGGCTCGAGAGGCGATAGGACCAGGAGCGGTAATCTTCGAGCGCCCACAGGACCATGAGCCAGGCCGAATCGCCCTGCCACACTTCCCCGGTGTCGGCAATGACGGTGAGATTGCGCTCTTCAGGCGGCTTGGGGAGAAAGTGCAGCGGC
>JBBRIO010000311.1:0-6533 GCA_038220855.1 Bryobacterales bacterium
GCCATTGGCCGTTATTCATCGCCAGATGCACGGCTTCGGCGGCGTTGGGGGCTTTCAACGTGAGTTGGTCGCGGATGCCCCAGAGCATGGCGCCGAGGCGTTCGGCTTCGCGCTTGGCGAGGGCGGGATCGTTATCTGTAACGACGACGACGCTGGGGCCCATGGCGGGGATGTCGGCGTATTGGTAGCCGCCGGCGACGGTGGCGGCGAGTATCTTCGGATTCTTTTCGAGTAACTTGCTGGCGTCGGTGATGGGCTTGAGGGGGGCGGCGTAGGTGTTGTGAAACAGGATGTTCAAGAGCATGGGCGGCTTGACGAGAGCCTGGACGGGCTTGACCTTGCCGGAGACGATATCGGCCATGATGCGGGCGGCGTGGACGCCGGCGTCGCGGGCGTCGAGATGGGGACATTCCTTATAGGCGAGGAGGACGGTGGAGAGCTTGACGATCTCTTCGGAGATGTTGGCGTGGAAATCGTGGACGACGACGATGGGGATGGAGTTGCCGAAGGCCTGGCGGACGCGGCGGACGACTTCGGCGTCGGCGTGGGGATAGCTTTCGGTGACCATGGTGCCGTGGAGAAAGAGGAGAATGCCATCGAGCTTGGGAGCTTGGCGGAGGCGGTCGATTAGTTCTTTCGTGAGGGATTCGAAGGCGGAATCGAGGACGGTGCCGAGGGTTTGGGGGCCGGCGACGAGGGTGGGATAGAGAGTGAGGCCGTATTGGGAGGCGCCGTGGATGAAGCCGGCGGTGGTGTTATTGGCCTTGATGGAGTTGGTGATGAGGTCCTGGCCGCGGAGGGTGCCGTCGGCGCCGCCGATGCCGGTGGAGAAATCGGCGAGGGTGGTCTTCTTGGGGTTGAAGGTGTTGGTCTCGTGGACGATGCCGCCGAGACCGATGACGGGCTTGGTTTGGGCGAAGCCGAGGGTGGCGATGAGGAGAAGAATGCCTAGGCGCATGTGCGCCATCGTATCAGCCCAGGGCGGAGATGGCGAAGGCGGTGGCGATGAGGGGGTCGTCTTCTTTGACGAGGACCTCGGGGTTGGACCAACTGCCGTCGGGGCGCTGGGCCTTTTCGAGCATGGCGGCGAAGGGCACCGCGCGGCGGAGGCCGGCGGCGCGGAAGGCGCGGACGGCGGCGTCGGCGTAGTAGTAACGGAGGCCTTCGGCGTAACGTTGGCGGGCGGCGGAGACGAAGCCCGGGGGCAGGGCGGGATGGTCATTTTGCCGGAGCCAGGCGAGGGAAGGGGCGGTGTCCGGGGCACCGGTCGAATAGAGACAGAGGAGGCCGTCGGCGGTGGTGGTGCCGTAGGCGAGGTAGCCGGTCGAGTCCTCGCCGGCTTTGTTGGCGCCGGTTTCGACGGTGGAGAAGAAGAAGCCGCCGTCGGGGTTGCGGCAGCGGCGGACGAAGACGAGGGCGTTACGCATGGCTTCGTCGGTGGGGGGGACGCCGGCTTCGGCGAGGGCTTCGAGGACATGGCGGGTCATGGACAGGTCGACGTGGCCGGAGTTTGGCGCGCGGCGGGGTTGGCCGCCGATGCCCCAGGCGCCGAAGGCGGGGTCTGTTTCGGCCCAGCCGTTTTGCGGGGACATTTGTTGGGTCCGCAGCCAGGCGATGAGGCGGGGGACTTCGGGGTGGTGCTGGCCTTGGAGGCGAACGACGGCGCGTAGGGCGAGGGCGTTGGCGTAGCAGGGGTAGTCGCCTTCCTCGGTGAGGTGCGGGAGGAGGAAGGCGAGGGCTTTGGTGAGGCGGGGGTCGGATTTGGGGACGCCGGCGTCGAGGAGGGCGTTCAAGACGAACGGCGTAAGGGACTGACCGGAGCGGAGGAGGCCGTAGGTGTTGCTGGTCCAACCGCCGTCCTGGTTTTGGCGTTTCGAGAGGTAGGCGACGCCGCGGGTGCGGGCGCTGCCGCCGACGATGGCGCTGAGGAAGAGGCGGCGTTTCATTGGGGTTGTCGATCCGCGGTGAGGGTGAGGACGGCGGCGCTGGTAACGGCGACGCGGCCGGTGATGCAGTGGTGGCCGGCCCAGGTGCCGTCGGCGTTTTGGAGTTTGACGAGCTTGGCCTTGATCTCGGAGTTCCACTTTTCCCAGGGTTCGCCGCCGACGCGGCGGAGGCTATCGGAGACGTTGAGGTAGCTGAAGTACTCTTCGCCGCCCATGGAGCCGAAGCCGTTGACCATTTGGGGGCTGGCCATTTCGCGGGCGATGACGGCGATGGCGGGGGCGTTGGATTTGCGGTCGGCGGCGGTTCGGCTAAGTTGTTCGAGGGTTTGGGCGCGGTCGTAGAGGGGGACGCCGGCGCCGGCGGAGGAGACGGATCCAGAAATAAAGCCGCTGCCTCTGCCGGTGCCGAGTCTTGTTCCGTCGGTTCGGTTGAAGCGGTCGCTAGATCCGGCGACGGGTTTGGCCTCGGCTTGGGCGATGATTTGGTTGGCGTTGTTCCTGGTGTAGGAGTCGATGCGGTCCATGGCCGATTCGTTGACTTTTAGGCCCTTATCCTTAGCCTGGTAGAGGCTGCGAGAGGCTAGCGAGGTGCCCAGGATGGGGGCCCAGCCGCCGGAGAGGTTCCAGCTTCCATCCTTCATTTGGTTGGCCTCGATCTTCCGGACGCACTTTTCGAGGCCGAGGCGGACGCGGCGGTTGGCGGCGGGATCGCCCATTTGGCCGTCGAGTTCGGAGAGGAGCATGGACGTGAGGAAGGTGTCGATGAAGGGGCCGAGTTTTCGTTGGATTTGGGTGCCTTGGAGGTCGGTGATGGCGAGGCCTTCGCCGGGCGATTTCTCAATCTGGGCGAGGAGGAAGTTGACGCCGCCGCGGATGTGGGCGCGGTGCTCGCCTTTGGTGGGGGTGCTGCCGGCGTGGACGAGGGCGAGGACGGCGGAGGCGGTGTTGGCGACGTCGTTACGGTTGGTCTCTGGACGTTGGCCTTGGCTGGCGTGAGAGGTGCCGGTGCCATCCTGGCCCCAGCCGCCGTCAGCGCCTTGGTTGGCGGCGAGCCATTTGATGCCGGTGGAGATGGCCGCGTGGGAGGCATCGGGAGCGGCGGAGAGGGAGGCAGCCAGAAGGGTGGCCGCGAGAAGAGTGCGCATGGTGAGGTCCTCGGGTTGGATAGACGGGCGCTCTGCATCGGACGTCTAGATTGTTGGATTGGACGCGGGAACCGGGAATTGGTTCCTGGCAGCACTGAGGATATGTGGGGTGGGCGGCGATCCTTGCAGACAATTTACGCGGGTAAGCGAGGGGGTGTTACCGTTTTCGTATGACCCGGCTGGAACAGCAACTCGCTTTTGTCCTGGAGATCGACAAGCTGAAACAGATCCTGCGGCGGACGCGGCTGTTGCATGCGGGGGAGGAGTTGGGGCGGTTCGAGAATACGGCGGAGCACAGTTGGCACATTACGCTGATGGCGGTGGTGTTGGCCGAGCATAGCAATGAGCCGGTGGATATTGGGCGGGTGATCCGGATGCTGCTGGTGCATGACCTGGTGGAGATTGATGCGGGGGATACGCCGGCGTTTGGCGAGCAGGGGAGCAAGGCGGAGCTGGAGGCGGCGGGGGCGGAGCGGATTTTCGGGCTGTTGCCGACGGATCAGGGGGAGGAGTTTATGGGGCTTTGGCGGGAGTTTGAGGGGCGGGAGACGGCGGAGGCGCGGTATGCGAATGCGATCGACCGGGTGTTGCCGAGTTTTCAGAATCTCGACAATGGGGGTGGTTCCTGGGAGGATTTTGGGGTTTCGCGGGAGAAGGCGGACGCGCGTCTGAGCCCGATTGGGGAGGGGTCGAAGGCGCTGTGGGCGGCGGTGAAACGGGTGTTGGATGAGGGCGAGGCGCAGGGGTGGCTGCGGAGCCGGAGGTGATTTTGGGGCAGGGCACGGCCGAACCGGTTAGGGGATCGACCTTTTTAGTGGCACGGAACGGGGCGAACCGCCGTTAGTTTTCATCCCGCGGAGGGAATTCCTGGTCCATGTACGCATTGGTTTCGTAGGCGGAGCCGACCGAACGGGTGAGCGGCTTGGCTGGACGCTCCAAAATGGGGGCCCAGGCGGTTTCGACTTGGCTTCGCTCGGTGGCAGCTGGGGTACTTTCCTTTGTGTTTTCAATGGCTTGGGCTTTCGCATCTTTTTCGGAGTCTCCGAGGGGGCCGAGGTCCGGCCCGAGGTACTCGGTGCGGGGCCGAACCGGCGGTTGGGGCAACGGATTGAGCTTGCGGTACATATTGAGCTCTCGGAGGCTGGCACTGATGATTCGGAGAAGGCCTGCGGCCTGCCGCTCGAGTTGCTGGGGGAATTTCGAATTTAAGGCCATGCGGGTCGCGCTGATGAGGTCGATGTCGCCTTCCATTTGGGCGGACATGCCGGGGTGTTCGATTTCGCTGACCTCGCTGAGGCAGCCTTCGAGTTCCAGCGTTTGGAGCCGCGAATTCCGGAGGGTGCGCCACTGGGCATCGACGATACGCTGGACGATGCCCATTTCGACGCGGTCCCGAGGAGCTAATCCCCGGGAGTATTCGGCGACCATATTGCGATATTCGGTAGGGTCTTCGCCATAAAGGAGGGCTAAGCCGGGGCCGCCGGTATTGTCGACGATGACGGTACGGCTGCCATTCTTGAAGCTATTGAGGCGGGAATTCATTTTGCCGGCGCTAGTTTTCGGGCCAGTGCTTTTTTGGGCGTTTTGACGGTTTATTTCCGCGCGGCGCGCTTTCCGCTGCTCTTCGGTGAGGCCGTCGTTGGTCAGGTTATCTTGCATTTTAGTCTCCTGGTGGGGAAATGAAAAAGCCCACGGGGCCGATTGGGCGCAGTGGGCTTCTTCTCGATTTACTATATCACCGAATAATTCAATTATTCCTCCCGGTATTTTTAATAGATTGAAAACAGAGGAGAAATAAATGTGAATTGCTTGTGAAAGCCGACTCCGAGTGCCCCCAAATGGCGTCGACGGGGCCGGGCGGGAAAGTGACCGCCGCCGTGTCTTCGAATAGTGAGCGGGCCTCAGGAAATCGCGCCAAGGAGCTTTCGCGTTCGAATCTCCCACACCGCCTTGGTGATGAGGCTAGCCCCGGTGAGATGCTTCCATGCGCGAGAAGCGGCTTCGACAATTTCCATATTGTTCGGGTAAAGCACGGTAAGTTCCGCGGTGCACTGCGCGATACTCATGAAGCTCGTGAGGTACGCCTCGCCCACCACCTCCAACTCGTATCGATCCTTTACCTCTGAATCACGAAGGAGTTTCCGTTCTGGGGATCGACTGTCGAAGGTGTTCTTGAGCAGATTGGCTTGCCCCAAGCCGTGTGCGAAAGAGCAGAGATGAGCGTACTTGGCATACAAGCGTTTGAGCATTTGCTGCTTCTCAAAGGAGGAGGCGATAAGCCCAATGACCTTCCCAGGTGTCGGGAATTGACCTATCGCTCGTTGTTGCATTCCGGTAGGCATAGGCACGTCCAGTTCTTGATACTCTACGGTGTGGAGGTGTGGCGAGCATACGCCAAACTCTTGGCCGAGCCGCACAAAGCGCTGCCGTTCAACAGCGAAATGCGATTCGTATCTTGGGAGGTGCTTTGTCTCCTCGCTGTGGATCAAGTACTCCACGTACTGCTTTCGCCAATGGTCTTGAACGAAAGCCGTAACGTGTTTGATATCTTCGAGCATCAGGCACACGGAAAATAACCCCTCCAATTGGAGGCGCGCAAGGAGCAAGGCATCTACGGTCTCTGGATCGATCGGGCCTTTGAAATCCAACATGCGTCGGATACCTCGTTGCGTCGCGAGCATAGAACGGAAAATGTCGCCGATCTCGTTGCAATGCATCGCGGTGTAAGGGCTGCTTGGCACACTGAGCGCTTTTGTGGCCCTCGTTACACAGAGATTTGCAATCTTGTCGAACTCCTTCGACTCGCGTCGTCCGTCGTGATCGAAGTCGGTCTGGTGGAGATGCGCAAAATCCTTCACCCGTAGAGGCACACGTCAATCTTAACGATACCGCCCAGGTTGCGGCTGTCCCCATACCTCTGAAGACTTTGGGTTTGTGTCCAGCGTCAACTATCGAGTTCGGTAACATTTCAATTTGAGGCAACACGCCAGGAGTTCTAATTGTGGCTGGATAAAGGAGGGACCCATGGGAGGCGATGGCTGTTAAGATATGGATAGTTGTGGTGGGGGAGGGACGAAGCGAGGAGCGATGCCTGGACTTGCTCTGATCGAGAACTTACGATGTGAACTTCTGAGGGCCGCGTTGTCTCCGGAAATGACGATGCCTGGGCTAGTGCATCAGTTTCTGTTGCGGGCGAATCAGATTGTAGGTTTTCAAGTTTTGGCGGTGTATGTGCTGAATCGGGAAGGCAACCTTGAACACTACGGGTTGCTGGTTCCGGGCGAAATGCCATTTCCACCGCTGTTTCCCCCGGTGGAACGAGCACTAGGACGGGAGATCATACCGGGGTGGACGGAGGGTCAACCGTATGCGGATGAATGGATCGTCGAGAATGCCCGGGGAGTGGTGTTGGCGGAGGGGTACCGGAGGCATGTAGGTGAAC